>NZ_JAWHOP010000011.1:158562-197847 GCF_032586995.1 Pseudomonas syringae group sp. J248-6
ATCTTGAGGCGTAACTCATCGTTCCAGCGCTCCGCGTGGGAATGCCGTTCTGGAAGCTCTGCGTCCTGTCCCAGGTAAGCGGCGCGGCGCAAATTTGTGACGCAGAGCGTCACGAACTGCGTGCCAACGCGGAGCATTGGCACGATAGTCATCTTGAGGCGTAAGTCATCGTTCCAACGCTCCGCGTGGGAATGCCATTCTGGACGCTCTGCGTCCTGTCCCAAGTAAGCGGAGCGGCGCAAACCTGTGACGCGGAGCGTCACGAACTGCATGCCAACGCGGAGCATTGGCACGATAGTCATCTTGAGGCGTAAGTCATCGTTCCAACGCTCCGCGTGGGGATGCCGTTCTGGACGCTCTGCGTCCTGTCCCAAGTAAGCGGCGCGACACAAATTAGTAACGCAGAGCGTCACGAACTGCGTGCCAACGCGGAGCATTGGCACGATAGTTAATAGTTAAAAGGACCCAGAGTTACAGGCCGCCACAGCCTTAATGCGAAAACAATGAATTGCCCACCTTCCCCGCCATCTTCTCCGGCTTGATTAGAAACCGTGCCAGCGCGGGCAGCAGCCACAGTGCGCCGAACATGTTCCACAGCAGCATGAAGGTCAGCATCAGGCCCATGTCGGCCTGAAACTTGATCGCCGAGAAGATCCAGGTGCACACGCCGATAGCCAGGCACAGACCGGTGAACAGCACGGCCTTGCCGGTGGACTTCAGGGTTTCGTAATAGGCTTGCTGCAGCGGCAGACCGGCGCGCAGGAAGCTTTCCAGGCGGCTGTAGATGTAGATGCCGTAATCGACACCAATCCCCACTCCCAGCGCCACAACCGGCAGGGTCGCGACCTTGACGCCGATGCCCATGAACGCCATCAGCGCGTTGCCCAGCACCGAGGTCAGCACCAGCGGCAGGACGATGCACAGGGTCGCGGCCCATGAGCGGAAAGTGATCATGCACATGGCTGCCACGCAGAGGTAGACCAGCACCAGAATGACCAGCTCGGACTGCTTGATGACCTCGTTGGTCGCGGCCTCGATCCCGGCATTGCCTGCGGCCAGCAGGAACTGCAGGTCCGGCGTGTCGTTCTCCTTGGCGAAGTCCTGCACGGCATGTACGGCACGGTCCAGGGTTTCGGCTTTATGGTCGTTGAGGAATACCAGTAGCGGGGCCAGGGAACAGTCGGTGTTGTACAGGCCATCAGCGCGGGCGATGGAGTTGTTCAGCACGTCCTTGTTGCGCGACAGGCTCTCCCACTTCAGGTTGCCCTCGTTCATGCCCTTGATGACCTGTTTGGAAACGGTCACCAGCGAAATGGCTGACTGCACGCCTTGGGTGTTTTCCATCTTCCAGGCCAGCTCGTTGATCGCTGACATAGTCGAATACGCCGAGCAGCCTTCGGGGGCTGTCTTGACCATGACTACCAGCACATCGGAACTGGTCGAGTAGTGATTGATGATGAACGCGTTGTCCTTGTTATAGCGCGAGTCGGGGCGCAGCTCAGGTGCGCCCTGGTCCAGATCACCGATCTTCAGGTTCTGGCTGTACCAGAGCCCGCCACCGAAGGCCAGCAACGCCAACACAATCGACACCGGCGCGACTTTGGCACTGGCAAAGTTCGACAGCAGTCGCCAGAAAGGATGCTCGCAGACCGCATCCTGCTTGCTACGGCTCACCGCCCGTTTGCTGATACCCACGTAGGAAATGGCCACAGGTAACAGAATCAGGTTGGTGAACACGATCACCGCAACGCCGATGGAAGCGCCGATGGCCAGTTCGCGGATCACGCCGATGTCGATGATCAGCAAAGTAATGAACCCGACGGCATCAGCCAGAATGGCGATCATGCCCGGCAGAAACAGCTGGCGAAACGTGCGACGCGCAGCAGTCAGCGCGTTTTCGGCCTCGCTGGATTGCAGGGCGATACCGTTGATTTTCTGCACGCCGTGAGAGATGCCGATAGCAAAAATCAGAAACGGCACCAGCATCGAATACGGGTCAATACCGAAGCCGACGACGTGCATCAGCCCCAGTTGCCAGATCACCGCAATGAGCGTGGTACTCAGAACCGCCACGGTACTGCGGATACAACGGGTGAACCAGATCAGCAATACCAGAGTGATCAGGAACGCGATGCCAAAGAACATCACCACCATGAACAGACCGTCGATCAAGTCGCCGACTTTCTTGGCGAAACCGACGATGTGAATCTTGATATGGGGGTTTTGTGCCTGGTATTTGTCGCGGATCTTCTCTTCAAGCTGATGAGAGAATTGCTGGTAGTCCAGCGCCAGCAACGTGCCCTGGTCTGCCGGGTCCGGGTAAGACTCCTGCAGCGGAACATCAATGATGCTCGACCTGAAATCGTTGGCGACCAGTCGCCCGACCTGCCCGGACTTGAGCACGTTGTTGCGCAACTGATCCAGACTGGCGTCAGAGCCGTTGTAACTCTGCGGTATGACTTCGCCCCCCGCAAACCCCTCTTCCGTCACTTCGGTCCAGCGCACGCTGGGGCTCCAGAGCGATTTGAGACCGGAGCGGTCCACGCCGGGAATGTAAAACACTTCGTCACTGATCTGGCGCAGGGTCTCCATGTACTCTTTGGAGAAAATATCGCCATCCACCGCTTCGACGGAGATACGCACGGTGTTGCCCAGGTTCGCCAGATCGTTGCGGTGCTTCATCATGTTCTGAATGAACGGATGAGACAGCGGGATCATTTTTTCGAAACTGGTGGAAGGCCGAACCTGCGTGGCCTGCCAGAACAGAAAAATACTCGCCAGCAGACAAAGGATAATCACCGCAGGGCGATGATTGAAAATCAGGCGTTCAAGGAAGGTTGCCTTTTCATCCGAGTGTTGCGTGTGTTGAACAGTGCTCATGCCGGAATGTCCCCGCCCTGAAAGGTCTTATTGTTGGGTCGTATCGGCGCCCGTCGGCGAGGTGACGCGCACGCCGCCTTGTCCTACCAGAATCAGATTGCCTTGAAGGTTGCCGGTGACCCCGGCCAGCGAGATGCGATCGGGCCTATTGAAGACCTCGAACGTTTCGCCATCATCACTGCTGCGCATGACGCTACCGCCGTTACCGACCAGCACCAGCGAACCGTCGCCCAGCAATGTGGCGCTGGCCAGACCGAACTCGACCGGGCCGCGTGCGTCCTTCAGTTCAATGGGCTGCCAGCTGTCACCAAAATCGCTGGAACGAAACAGATTGCCGCGCAAACCATAAGCCAGCAGCGTAGAAGGCTGGGCCGTGCCAATCACGCCAAATAGCGAACCTTGATAGGGGCCTTCGAGTTTCTCCCAGGTCTGCCCATGGTCACTTGAACGAAACATGCTGCCCGCCTCGCCGACAATGAACAGGCCTGCGTCTTTCACCTGAGCAATGCTGTTCAGGTGATACTGATCTTCGTTGTCCAGCCGCTCGCTGACATCCTCCCAATGCTGACCGCCATCAACGGTGCTCAACAGCGCACCGTAAGCGCCCACGGCAAAACCGGTGTCGAGGTCCTTGAACCAGACGTCCAGCAGCGGTGCCTCGCGCTTCAAGTCCTCGAACTGCTTGCTCCAGCTCTTGCCACCATCGTTACTGGCCAGTATCTGGGCGTCATGACCCACGGCCCAGCCATGCTGTTCATCCACGAAAAACACAGCCGTCAACAGCTGGCGGGTCGGCACGCGAGCCTGGCTCCAGGTCTTGCCTTGATCATCGGAGAATAGAATATGCCCATGATCACCTACCACGACCAGACGCGCGCCAGCATGGGCGACATCCAGCAACAAACCGCGTGAGGCTCTGGCCGATTCGACAGCGTAAACAGCCTTGCCCGCAGCAGCGGCTGAAGTCGATGCAGAGTCGGCCATTGCAGATACCGCAAAGGAACATGAAGTAAAAATCGCCAGGGAAAGACCCGCGCATAACCGGATGCGTCGATGGACAGGATCACGCATGGACTTCTCCGCTCTTATTATTATCAGGTAGCTGTTATCGACTGCGTGTATCAACCGGCTCGTATTGACCCGGACGTCCACAGCCGTCCGGCTTTACCTGTGTGGAAGACCGTTCATCCTAGGCAGTTTTGCAAATGCCTGACAATCAACATGTCGTTATCTTTTGTTAAGCGCACGAATGTGATTGATGGATCATCACGATGGTTGATTGCCCAGTTTCGCCAGACGCTCGTCAGTGAATACCCCGACGACGCAATGCGGCGGGTTTGAAGGCATTTACACTGGGCACAGGCTGGGAAAAATCGCTGGTGCCGGGTTCCTGATTGTCCAGGTTCTGTACGTGATAACGCCGCGCCTGCAAGTCATGGAAAACGTCCAGTGCAGACCAGGTGGTCGGTAGCTCGTAATAGTTTTTCAGGTAGGCCATGGAGACCCGCCACAATTGCCCTCTGCCGTCATATTGATCGACAACTGCGGCCTGCCAGCTGTCTTCATCCAGGTACAGCGTGCGCCGAGAGTAGACATGCCGCGCGGTAGGTTTGAGCCTGCCCTCCACCACCCATACACGATGCAACTCATGGCGTGTATAAGCCGGGTTGAGGTGGCCGACCTGCAATAACTGTCGATAGCTAATATCAGGACTGGATATCCGGTAGTTGTTGTAAGGGATATAGATTTCGCGTTTGCCCAGCAACGTCCACTCGTAACGGTCCGGTGAACCGTTGAACATGTCGGTGTCATCTGCGGTGCGCAACCCCTCGGAGGCCGGGATCGGCATATCGTAAGCCAGACTCGGCGCCCGTCTTACCCGACGTTTCGCAGCACTGTAAGCCCATGCTTGCCGAGGCTCCTGCACCTGATCAAGTGTTTCATGGACCAGCACGGCGGAACCGGCCATGCGTGTCGGGCACTGGATAAACGACAGGTAATAAAACAGCACATTGTCCAGACTGGCAAAACTGCCCGCAGGGTCATAAAAGCGGAACAGCACTTTCTGACGCGAGGTGTTCAATTTGAAACTGCCGTCACGCTGTATGGCGACCTCCGAAGTCCCCCGTACCACGTAATGACCGCGATAGCGGGCAATGTGATTCCACACGGCCTGAATGCCCTTTTCCGGAACAGGAAATGGAATGCCGCCATAGGCATCGACAAAACCGTTACCGCCACCGATCAACCGGGCGTTTTGCGCATTATGGCGTGTGTTGTCGTATACCCATTGCGGTGCCGACCCGGAACGTCGGGTGGTGTATATCGGCATCTGATAACTGTCGGGCCAGGTGTCGAACATCGCCACCTGCCCAGGTGTCAGGTAGCTGCGATAGTGCTGCATATTGGCGTGGGTAATAGTGAACAGGGGCTTGTCTGCAGCATACGGGTCGACATGCCGTGTGCCTGAGCCCTTGTATCCGGGCGGAGGCCGGGTGATTCCGCCACGCCAGGGCGGGATGGTCCCTGCTGCGTTACCCGACACCTCGCCTCCCAGCGGTGTCAGGCGGCTTCCGAGCAGCGTAGCGCCAGCTGCCAGACTGGTGTTGAGCGCGAGCAGCATCGCCAGCGCGAACCCCGGCAGTTGTTTCATGAGCATGTTGGCTCTCCTTGCGTGGCCTGTCCGTAACCAGTGTCTGACGTTCAGGCCGATAGTGTTTACGATGTAAACGGAGTGTTGTGAGAGGCGTATAGATTGACTGTTCGACCATCAAACTTTTAAACGGATAAAACAGCCACTGTTATTATTGATCTCACGAACACTGTGTCGGTCAGGCAAGTGCCTGTAGGAGACTTCTTGCACGTGCGATACCGCACACTATGTGCCAATGAAACGGGCACTCAGAGTCGCTCACGGTAATGCAACGCAAATGCCAATAAGCGTAAACATACAGATCACTCTACAGAGCCGGTACAGATCAGTTAATTAATGGACCTTCTGTATGGGCAGCATTAAAAACACGAGCACAGTCTGTTTGATTGTCAGACATAACATCAGACTAGTCACCGGTTGATGCCGGTCATTGCGGGCTCTATAAACGTTCGGTAACAGCGAGAGTGTTACGTGTATTGGACAAGTAACACTTATTGAGGGTAAGCAGCGTTCAGTCGATAACGACGTGGGGCAGGAACCGGCTGGTGTCTTTGGTGATCAGACTGTCGTCTTCACGAATGCCGATTCCGGAGGCAAGGTCGCCGATGACCCACGAGCCAATCAGCGTGTAGCTGTCACCAAATCGCGGCAGCGGCGAGTACGCCTGCAAAATATAAGGCGCATCAGTGTAAGGCCCATCAACTGAAATCACCTGATCGCCAGGCGTGCGCATTTCGATGTTGGCACCTTCGCGGGAAAAGTAAGGTTTGCGCACCCAGCCTTTGGGAACCGGTCTGCTCGGGTCCTGATCGACACGCGAAGGCAGCAGGTTCGGATGGCCTTCATTGAACTGCCACAACAACGGCAGAATTCCCTTGTTGCTGAGAATCGACTTCCAGGCAGGTTCAACGAACTGAGTGCCACTGGCTGGAACGTGCTGGCCAAACTCCTCGTGAAAGATATGTTCCCAGGCGTGAAGCTTGAACAGCCGCTCGATCCAGCGTCCGTCCAGGTCGACAAAGCGGCCCTCGGCACTGAGCCCTATGTCCTCGATATCGATATGCCGAGCATCAATGCCCACGTGCGTAGCCATGCGCCGCAGAAAATCGGTAGTACCACGGTCCTCGACAGAGCCGGACATCGCCGAAAAGTAGAACGGGCTCGCCCCCGGAAACTCGGCAAACGCCCGAACAAGATCCTCGGCAATCGAATTGAACTGGCTGGCATGCGCAGGCAGAACGCCGCGCGCCATCTGCTCATCCAGCCAGAGCAACTGAAACGCACCGGCTTCCATCAGACTGGTGGGCGTATCGGCATTGATTTCGTACATCTTTGCCGGGCCCGTGCCGTCGTAGGCAAAGTCGAAGCGCCCGTAAAGGTGCGGATGCCCCTGCTTCCATGACGTGCGGATCACATCAAAGAACGCTTCCGGAATCGCCAGCCGGTGCAACAACTCTTCGCTGTCCACCACCCGCGCGACTGCGTCCAGACACATCTGGTGAAGCTCCTGGGTAGGCACTTCAAGGTCGCGGGTAATCTGCTGCTCGGTGAACAGATAATACCCGCGCTCATCCCAATAGCGCTCGCCATCGATGGTGTGAAAGTTGAACCCTTCACGTTCCGCCGTGGCGCGCCAGTCCGGGCGTTCCTCGATACTGATCTTTTTCATGGCCCGGACCGTCAGCCTCCGAAACTGCTGCTGCCAACGCTGCTCTTGCCGCCCCAGCCACTGCGTGCCGAGGCCTGGCTGCCGAAGCCGCCGCGCGAGATGGTCGACGACACCGAGGACGAGCCGGAGCCCGAACTGCCCAGGTTGCGCCCCAGCGTGCTCTTGCCATAGCTGCGATCGGAACTGGATTGCGCCTGGGTCGAACGGCCGAAGGTCTTGCCGCGATCAATCTGACTTGGCAAGGACGAGCTGTAGTAACCGCCGCGGTCATCGCGCGTCTGGTAGATAGGTTGCGAGTAATAGCGATTGTTGCCGAAGCCATTGCTGAGCAGATTGCCGATCAGCAGACCAGCCATCAGCCCGGTGGTGCCGCTCATGCCTGCGGGAGCGGACTGGGCGACTTCCTGATTGGCCCGGTCCAGCGCCTCTTTGGGAACACGCCCGGAAAAACCCAGCTCAAAGCCGCCGAGTTTCGGCATGTACTTGCCATCCGAAGTGACCTGGCAATAATCCGGTACAAAGTCCGCGTCGCAAGACGCCTTGTCATCATAGGTCGGCGCTATGCGGCGATGGTCGGACAGCGCCTGCATGTAGGCATCCGAACAGACATTTACCGGTACCTTGGCATCAACGCATTCCTGCACCGAACTGAAGTTGGCCTGCGCGTTGAAAGTATCCTTGTCTTCCGACGGGCCACACCCGGCGAGGGCCAGCGGAAGCGTGCTGGCAAGTACCAGCTTTACTGAACTGCGTCTCATCGTGAGTCTCCTTGTCCAAGGCTGCCGTCAGACCGAAGGGGTCATGCAGGCTGCGTTGAGAAGACCGACGCTGATTGCGACGCTGGCCGAGTAAATGGCGGCAGCCATTTCGCCCTTGGCAATACGTGTCGACAGGCCCTTGAGCACCAGGCTGGTAACACCGAACGCCAGCAGTTGCACAACAGCTGCGATCACTACCCAGACGATCACATCCAGAATGCTGATGCTGTAGCTGATGATGTTGCTGGCTGGCAGTGCGAAACCGATCAGCGAACCACCCAACGCCAACGCGGCAGCACTGTTGTTCTCGCGGATCAGCGCAAATTCCTTGTGCGGCGTGATCCTGCTGTAGATGAACTGGAACAGGGCGAACAGAATGGCCGCCACCAGAATGTACATGATGAAGCCAATCACGGCAGGGGCATTGAGCGACATACGCAGCGCGTCGATCATGAAGATTTCCTTGTCAAAGAACGTTGATATCAGTGGATTGCAGCGTTATGCCAACGGCCGTGGTGAGGGTAATGCTGCCCTCTTCGTCTTCCTCGACGGAAAACAGCAGAAACTCACGGCGGTTGATCAGCCCCGTTTCGCGGGCATACAGCATGCTCAGGTGTTTGACGCGATACGCAGCATCAGGGCTGACAATATCCTCATCCAGCGGCGTCAGCTCGGTCTGGCCGGGCGACGTGCCCCATTGCCGTTCGAATACCTCGCCATCGTGTTCGTAGGTAGGCAGGCCGATCTTCGACGACGGACCGGTCAGGCGCAGCAACTCATCCTTGCTGGTGATCGGCTCGGCGCTGTAGTAACCGAACAGAATGATGTCCTGCACGTCTTCCGGATTGGGGCCGTTGCTGACCACCTGCAGGAAGTAGTCCTCGTTATCCAGGTAGAAGCGATGCAACGCCATCGACTGGCCCAGATCTACGCGCCCCACGGCCCAGACCTTTTCATCGTCTGGGACAACCACCTGCGAATGCCCGTCGAGCAACAGCTTCAACGAGCTGTCCAGACACAACATGCGACCGGACGCCAACCCTAACGGGCTGACCGTGCTGACGGGTTGCACGCTATCACGACCTGATGCCTTGGGTGCTTCCAGCCCCATGGCACGTTTGAACCAACTCATAGTGCAATTCCCTTGAAGTCGACTGGAGCCGGTGTGGACATGTCTTTAACCGGAATAAACACACCCTGTTCACGAGACTGGCTCACTGCTGCGCCAGCAACGCTCTGGAATGCATCAGCCACGCTACACAAATACCCGCCAGTGCGCCGGCAATATGTGATTCAAACGATACGCCAGCTACCGGGACAAAGCCGAAAACCAGTCCGCTGTAACCGGCCAGTACCAACAGCGCGACCAGCACGCTGGCGATACTGCGCTGATACCATGCCCGCGCGAGCAGGTAAGCCCACAAACCAAAAATCAGCCCGCTCGCACCGACATGGATATTGCTGCGACCGAAGCTCCAGACCAGCAGCCCGCCCAGCAGACAGACCAGCCCGGCGACCCACGCATAACGCCTGACACCCTCAGTTGCGACCAGCCAGCTCAGCACAATGAACGGCAGCAGGTTGCTGAGCAAGTGCTGAATCGAACCGTGCAGAAAAGGCGCAAACACAATGCCGCGCAACCCGGTCGCGCTGCGCGGAATGATACCGAAATGAATCAGGCCGTTGCCGGTGATCGAGTTCAGCACTTGCACCGCAATCATAACTGCCGACAGGGCGAGGATGACCTTGAGTCGTTTGGAAAACTCCATTCAACATCCTCGCCTGCCCTGTTGCGTCACTTACTGAGCCGGCGTCTGGTTTTTGGCTTTCAGACGCGCCAGTACATCTTGCGCACCGCCACTTTTGGCACCAATACCGGCATCCTGCAGACGACGCTCCAGGTCACTGCCGCTGGACTGGCTGGCCAGTTCTTCCGCCGCTTCGAGCTTGGCGTCCTGTTCATCCTGACGTTGCTTGAGACGCGCCAGCGAGCCTACTGCGGTTTCGACTGCGCCGCTGGCACCACCGGTTGCAGTGGCCGTTGCAACGCGAGCTTTTTGCACGGTTTCACGGGCCTTGGCCATCTCGACCTGTTGCTTGAGGCTCTTGATTCGCGATTCGGCCTTGACCACCTGCTCTTGCAGCAGGCTGACCTGCTTGTTGAACTGATCGGCCAGTTCCTGCTCCTGATCACGCAGGGCCTCGATCTCGGCGATCTTGTTCGCGCACTCGACAGCCAGCGCTTCTTCACCCTTGTTCAGAGCCTGCATGGCGCGGCCTTCCCAGTTGGCGATGCTGGTGGCGTGCTCTTCAAGACGCTGTGCCGAGAGTTTGTGCTTGGCCTTGATGGTGATCAGCCCGTCGCGGGCCTTGACCAGCGCGTTCTCGGCGTCACGAATTTCCTGATCCAGAATGCGGATGGCATTGGCATCGGCAATCGACTCGCCCACTTCGGAAGCGCCACCACGAACGGCGGTCACCAGTTTTTTCCAGATACTCGTAGTCATGAATATTCTCCGCCTGACAGCGCTGTTCAGTAGATGAAATGATCTTCAAAAGCGTCGGCCGCACGGATCACGTTGTCCGCGAGGGTAAGGATTTCCTGCACGATTACGGTGAGCGACGATGCTGCGCTTAAAGCGCCAAACAGGCAGTAGACTTCCTGACCGTCACCGAGCTTTTCGATACCGACCGATGACAGCGGAAACAGATCGCGGCTGCGCAGAACGACGTCGTTGAACGCCTGCACGTTCTTGATCTTGTTCACTTCGATCAAGGTCGCGTCAGCCAGAATCTGCTCGCCTTCCACCGCGATGTAAATCGGCAGATCGCCATACTCGGCCATGGTCAGCCTGATGCCCGAGGCATCACCCTCGGTTACATCGAGCTCGATCTTTCCATTCGTCACCAGCTCCAGTTCGCAAAGCGCCTTCTGCAAAGAGCTGATGGTCCAGTGGGTATTCTCGGTCATGAAATCCTCCAGTTTTATTCTGTCGCCCAAAAAGGGCTGTCTTAAGGCTTTTTCAATGCCACGCAGGGCATCGACGTTCTCGGGCCGGATCCAGAATTCCCGCTTGACCAGCCCCGCCTCTTTGAGTCGCAGACGCATTTCACGCATGTAATCAGTGGAGCTCTTGGAAACTTTGGCCGGGACCGCTGCGTTGTCGCCCTGGGTTTTACGAGGCATTGGCGCTTCCCCCTTGCTGCTGGCCGTGAATCAGGTAAGCAACGTATCAGATGTTTTTGAAGATAGATACGCATCACATGTGAGATTTTTATGGACACCAAAAATTCTCGCTCCCACGCGGAGCATTGGCACGATAGTCAAATCACCGCACGGCGACGCACACTCCAAAAAAAAGCGCTGTCCGCATCAGCGGACAGCGCCTTTCTCACAAGTGCCTGTCAGGCACTGGGCAACCCTTATTCCGCCAGGCTTTTGCTCACCACTTCATACACGTCCGCCGACAGTTTGCCGGAGGCGAGGATGCGCTCCAGCTCGGCTTTCATCAGCGCCTGACGGGTGCTGTCGTATTTGCGCCAGCGTGTCAGCGGAGCCAATTGGCGAGAAGCGATCTGCGGGTTCAGGGCGTTCAGTTCGATCACCAGATCCGCGAGGAAGCGATAGCCGGAGCCATCAGCCGCGTGGAAGTTGACCAGGTTCTGCCCGGCGAATGCACCGATCAGGGCACGCACCTTGTTCGGGTTCTTGATGCTGAATGCAGGATGCTTCATCAGCTCCTGCACGCGTTGCAGGCCGCCCGGCTGGGTGCTGGCCGCCTGGACGCTGAACCATTGATCCATGACCAGCGCGTTGCTCTTGAAGTTCTCGGCGAACACGGCGAGCGCTTTGTCGCGCTCGGCCGTAAACGGCGAATTGACCAGCACCGCCAGCGCAGTCAGGCGCTCGGTCATGTTGTCACTGGTATCGAACTGGTCGATGGTCGCCGCCAGTACTTCAGGTTTGCCGCTAAGCATCAGGTACGACAGCGCAATGTTCTGCAGCGCGCGACGCGCGAAATGCGTGGACTCGGCGACGTATGGCGTGGCTCTGGACACCTCGCGGTTGGCCTTGTAGCGCGTCAGCAGACTGTCAAACAGGCCGTCGGCCAGTTGCTGACGGGCAAATTCGCGAGCGGCGTGAATGGCATCGACATCCGCCACTTCGCTGATCTCGGCCAGATAAGCTTCGCCCGGCAACGAAAGCATTTCTGCGACCATCGCCTGATCCAGACGCTCATCCGCCAGCACGGTGCCCAGCGCAGTGATCAGACGTTGATCCATGACCAGTGGCTGACCTTGCTGGTGCTGACCGATCAGCTCCTGCAATACCTGGACCGCCAGTTGCTGACCGGCATCCCAACGGTTGAAACCGTCGCTGTCGTGCTGCATCAGGAACATCAGTTGATCGCGGTCATACGGAAAGCTCAGCTTGACCGGCGCAGAGAAACCGCGCAGCAGTGACGGCAGTGGCTTTTCGGCAACGTCAACGAAGGTGAAAATCTGCTCGGACTCGGTGACCGAGAGCACTCGCGTGGTGCCGGCAGCTGCGGTTTCGTCCGCCAGACGCAGGGCAATTTCGCCGCCTTTGCTGTCCAGCAGCCCTAGTTCGACCGGAATCACAAACGGCTGCTTCTGATCGCCAGGCTGACCTGGCGTGCTTGGGCAGCTCTGGCGGAAAGTCAGGCTGTAGGTTTTCGCAGCAGCGTCATACGACTCGCTGACCGCCAGACGCGGCGTACCCGCCTGGCTGTACCAGCGGTTGAATTGGGTCAGGTCGACGCCGTTGGCGTCTTCCATGGCCTTGATGAAATCGTCGCAGGTCACGGCCTGGCCGTCATGGCGTTCAAAATACAGATCACTGCCCTTGCGGAAGCCTTCGGCGCCCAGCAGGGTGTGGAGCATGCCAACCACTTCCGAACCCTTTTCGTAAACGGTCAGGGTGTAGAAGTTGGAGATTTCGATGAAGCTGTCCGGACGCACTGCGTGGGCCATCGGGCCTGCGTCTTCGGCAAACTGGTGAGTTCGCAGGTAAGCAACATCCTGAATACGCTTGACCGTGGCCGAGTTCATATCCGCCGAGAAACCGGCGTCGCGGTACACCGTGAAGCCTTCCTTGAGCGACAGCTGGAACCAGTCACGGCAGGTCACGCGGTTGCCCGACCAGTTGTGGAAGTATTCGTGGGCAACGATCGCTTCGACCCGCTGATGCGCGGCATCGGTCGCAGTCTCGGCACGCGCCAGCACGGCACTGGAGTTGAAGATGTTGAGGCCCTTGTTCTCCATCGCGCCCATGTTGAAGTCGTTGACCGCGACAATCATGAAGATGTCCAGGTCATACTCACGACCGTAGGTTTCTTCATCCCAGCGCATGGATTTCTTCAGGCTGGTCATGGCGTGCTGGCACTTGTCGACGTTTTCTGGCTCGACATAGATGCGCAGGGTCACTTCCCGCTGGCTCATGGTGGTAAAGGTGTCTTCGATGCACCACAGATCACCGGCTACCAGCGCGAACAGGTAAGCCGGCTTCATGAACGGGTCTTCCCACGTCGCCCAGTGCCGTCCGCCGTCTTCTTCGCCGCTGGCAATCGGATTGCCGTTGGAGAGCAGAATAGGGAAATTCTGCTTGTCGGCGCTGAGCGTGGTGGTGAACTTGCTCATCACGTCGGGGCGGTCGAGGTAATAGGTGATCTTGCGGAAGCCTTCGGCCTCGCACTGGGTGCAGAACATGCCGCTGGACTTGTACAGGCCTTCCAGTGCGGTGTTGGATTCCGGATGGATGCGCACAGTACTGTCGACCGTGAAGCTTTCGGCTTGCGGATGCAGCGTCAGGTGATCTTCTGTCAGTTGATAATCCGCAGCGCTCAGCTCTACGTCACTCAGCTTGACCGAGACCAGTTCCAGATGCTGACCGTCCAGCACCAGCGGCGGCAGGCCTGCGCCGCGCTCGGGGTTGCGGCGCATGACCAGTTGGGCGTGGACCAGCGAGTGGTCGTCGAACAGTTCGAAGGTCAGGTTCGTCTCATCGATGAGGTACTCGGGAGCCTGGTAGTCCTTCAGGTAAATCATTTTCGGTTGTTCGGTGCGCATGCTGGAATCCTTCTACTGATGCACGGCCAGCTGATAGGCCGTGTACTTGCGAATATTGATCACGCCGGTATCGAAAATCAGGTATTGGCCCTTGATCCCCAGCAGCGTGCCCTCGGCAATCGGGTTCTTGTCCAGGTTGAAGCTGACAATCTTGGTCGGATACGCCTCGACCGGGTAACGAAACTCGACAGGCTCGGCGTCATGTAGCAATTGGATGGCTTGCAGACCGAATCGTTCTTGCAATCCCAGCAAGCCCGCGCCGCAACTGTCGAACAATTCCTGGCGAATGGCCTTGAGATCGACCGGCTGGGCATCACCTTTGAGCAGCGCACGCCAGTTGGTACGGTCGGCCACCTGACTGCGCAGCAAGTCTTCGACAAAGCCTGACTGCTGACGGGTGGCTACGCGCAGAATCGGCAACGCCTGGCTCGCGCCCTGGTCCAGCCAGCGGGTCGGCAACTGCGTAGAGCGGGTAATGCCGACCTTCACGCCTGACGAGTTGGCCAGGTAAACGATGTGATCGGTCATGCAGAACTGCTCGCCCCATGCCGGATCGCGACAGGTGCCCTGATCGTGATGGCATTTTTCCGGGCTCATGATGCACATGTCGCATTGCGCCAGCTTGAGCATGCACGGGTAGCAGTAGCCCTGGCTGTAGCTGGACTTGGTCTTGCGCCCGCAATGACTGCAATGAATGGCGCCGAGAAACTCCAGACGCAACGTCTTGCCAATCAGCGGATTGACCGCGATCTCGGTCTCGCCCAGGCGAAAAGCGTATTGCACACATGACGCATCATCCTGACGCGCCGACATTTTGTTGACTGCTCCGCGACCAATTTCGATCAATGAATAGCATCCGATTTGAACAGAATATTGGGCACTGGCGCTGATTTGGAGGCGCATTCCTGCGGCCCCATGTAGCCCGTGCGCTGGTCTTCCGGCAGGTTCTGCACTTCCCAGGCGATCAGCGCCTGCAACGACAGCTCACGCTGTTCCTGAGTAAGCTTGCGGCCGTCGGACCATTTGCCGATTTCCACAGCCAGCTTCAGGCTCTCGTAGATATCCGGGGTGATGTTTTCGATCATTTCTATAAAAGACGACATGGCGCACTCCAGAAAATAGCGGGTAATTTTACGACTTGCGGCGCGCAATCGCACCGCCAACCAGGCCGGTAGCACAACCGATGATCAGACCGCCGACGTGCGCGCCGTTGGCGATCTCGCCGAAACCGAGCATGCTCACCAGGCCGGACAGGCATAGCGCCAGCCAGATGAGCATCATGATCAATACCCCACGTGGTAGACGGTAGACCGGGTTGGGCGCCAGTAACTGAAAGATCCAGCAGTGACCGAGCAAGCCATAGAGCACGCCGGACAACCCGCCAAACAGGCTCGGGCCGCTGAACAGGTATTGCACGTAATTTGAAACAGCTGAAAACAGCAGCGTGAGCAGCAATAAAGACAGGCTGCCCTGACGAATTTCGATACGTCGGCCCAGTTCCCAGAACCACATGCCGTTCATGGCCAGGTGCAGGATGCCGAAGTGAATCAGCATCGGTGAGACAATCCGCCACCATTGCCCGGCGGCCAGACTGTCGGACAACGGCAGAAACGTCGCGTACTCGCCACTGATCCGGAAATCCTGAAAGGTCAGCCAGCGGATGGCTTCAAGGTTGTCGCCCAGCAACGTCATGCCCGCCACCAGCAGGGTGACCAGCAACACCAGCGCCGTCACCGGGCTGTTGCGTAACTGCTCGATCAGGCCCGGCGGCTTGTACGTTACGCTTGAGGCGTCTTGCGCCAGTTGAAAATCCTCGTCCCCTTCAGGAAAGCGCGTGTATAACTCGCGCACTTCATCGGCCAGTTGCGGCGCATCCGGCACCCAAAGCACCTGCTCGCCAGCCTCTTCGCTGACCCTGTGGGGAATCCGCAAGCGCTGCAACAGGCTGACAAAGCCGCTCAGGTTGGTGGTCAACGGCAACCGCAGGACTGCAACAGCACTCATTCTGAAACCTCGGGACGCTGCACGTCGACCCAGACAAACTTGTCCGGGTCGATCTGTGTTTCCTGGTCCAGCCGATAGGCGACCAGCTTGCCATAGAGCACGGCGCTGTAATCCAGACAGGCCAGGTTCGGACGGATGGGCGCAGGGACGCCGCTGCGCCAGTAATGACCGACAAACAGCAGCGGCTCATTGATACCGTAACGCAGCAATGCGTTTTTTTCCGACGTGGACAGCGGGGTCTTGGCTACGCCTTCAGGCAACGCGTCGGGCTGAAATACCACGTCGCCATAGGTCTGCGGGTCATCTTCCCAGAACTTGGTACGAAAGAACTCGCGGGTCAGCCCGTCACCGCCGGTCAGGGTCAGACCATGCGGCAAACGCATGTCGGTGCCGCGCAGCAGACGGTTGAACACATTGCTGGCGAAACTGCCGGGCACTGCCGAGGCCTGGACAAAATGCTTGTCAATACAACCGGTGCCATGCAGGCCGCGCAACGGATCGATCAGAGTCGCATCCCAGCAGGCATGCACCACCCTGAAACGACCGGCGTCCATGTACAGCGGCAGCTCATAGAACCAGTTGACGAACTCGCTCCATTCATCCGGGTAGCGCTCGAACTGCGCCAGGGTTTCGCCGATCAGCCGGGCATGACGCGGGGTGTGCTCACGTACGAACTCATGACCGCTTTCCGGCAAGGCTGGCGTCATCCAGCCCAGCGCGTTGAACTCATGGTTGCCCATGATGCACAGGGCATGACCGGCCTGAACCATATCGCGGACGATATGCAGCGACTCGCGAATGCGCGGGCCACGGTCGATGATGTCGCCAAGGAAAATTGCAATACGCTCAGGGTGACGCCAGACGCCAGCCTGCAGACGGTAGCCGAGAAGCTCCAGCAAGTGCTCCAGGGTATGGGCGCACCCGTGCACGTCACCGATCAGATCGTAGCCACGCGCCGGATCGAGCATTAATCGCCCCCGCCGCCGAGCTTGCTGCCCCAGCCGAGCTTGGTGCGGCAGACTTCGTAATAATTGTGATCCAGCGGGTGAATCAGACGCAGCTTCTGCGGTTTCTTGCTGACCGTGATGGTGTCACCCGGTGCGCAGGTAAAGTGATTCTGGCCATCGCAGGACACTTGCGGATAAATGGTCATGTCCTTGGACACCACGATTTTCAGCTCGCTGTTGCCGTCGACCACGATGGGCCGCCCGGACAAGGTGTGCGGGTACATCGGCACGATGACGATGGCGTCGAGCTTGGGATGCATGATCGGCCCGCCCGCCGACAGCGCATAGGCTGTCGATCCGGTCGGCGTGGCGACGATCAGGCCATCGGCCTTCTGACTGCACACAAACTGACCATCTATATAGATCTCGAACTCGATCATGCGCGTGGACTTGCCGGGGTGCAGCACAACGTCGTTGAGCGCATCGCCCTGACCGATGGCCTCACCGTGGCGGCGCACTTCGGCCTGTAGCAGGAAGCGGTTTTCAACCAGGTAATGCCCGTCGAGCACTTCGGCACATTTGACCTCCAGCTCGTCGGGACGAATGTCGGTCAGAAAACCCAGGCTGCCGCGGTTGATACCCAGCACCGGAACGTTGTGCCTGGCCAGTGCCCGTGCTGCCCCTAACAGGCTGCCATCGCCACCGACCACGATGACCATGTCACAGACTTCACCGAGCATCTTGCGCGACGAGGTTTGCAGGCCATGACCGGGCAGGACTTCGGCAATCGTCTCTTCAAGAATGACGTGCAGGTGGCGGTCCAGCAGGAATCTCTTGAGTCGGCGAACGGTATCGAGCACCTGAACACTGCCCAGGCGACCGATGATGCCGATATTGCGAAATTGCTCCATGAGACTCCTGCTGCGGTTTCGAGACGACTTAAAACAGCGATTATGGGCGAAACGGCCCGGTAGCAGCAAACCGGCACGTAAAGATCAAGCGAAACGCCTCATCACGAAGCGCTTCAATCAGCAGATTGGCTTTGAATAAATGAGCAGATTCCCGCAATAAACCCGGATTTGCCTTACATACCCCACAGAAGATATTCATTAGCTTCTTCCGTTTTCAATACACCTAAGGACGACACATGATTCCCTCAGGCCGCCAGGGCGACATGCACCTCTGCCCGTTGCCGGGCCACGGTTGCACCCCGATTATCACAGCCTCCTCCGACACCCTGATCAACGGCATGTCCGCCGCCAGAGTAGGCGATATGTGCGGCTGCGGCGCGGTGATCGTCACCGGCTTTCCCTCGATCCTCATCAACGGTCGCCCGATGGCCCACCTGGGCAGCCCGACCAGCCACGGCGGAACGATCATTTCCGGCAGCCCCGATGTGGGTGGCGGCTACGACTTCGGCGATGCCGCTGGCCCAGCCATCGATTTCTCCAGGCTCGGCATCCTTCGCAAGGACGGCACACTGGACGAACCGAAGCTGAATCAGCTTGTGAACGACCCTGGGTTGCAGGAGAAAGCCAAAGCGGCTGAAGCACTGTTCTCATCTGCAACTTCCAACACGGCCATAGCGCCAGTCTGTAATCACCCGGACCAGATGGAAGAACTGACCCGCTACATCGCTGACGAGATGAACCACAGATACCCAAGAGCAGGTGGGGTAAAGGAGTAAGAGTGCACTCATGCTTCAGCGCGACTGAAAACGAGGGCACTGCATGAAACGAAAAATCCTGATACACGCCATAGCCCGCTGGCCGAAGTTAACGGCGACCTTTCTCATCCTCGCACTATGGGATTTCGCTACGCCCTACGTAAGCGTCTATTACTCAGACAAGGCAGACGGAGAGCTTAGCTACACATGGATTACCGATCACCGCATAAGCAGAGGTGGCATAAGGCCTGGCGGAGCAACTGGGGACAGCGGCCATATATTTCAAAAAAAAGATTTCTTCATGTATTTCCAATGGTGGGACAACGCAGGAATCAGCGGTTGCGTAAACATAGATCCGCAATGGCCAGAGACTACAATCTTCATAGATGCCAACGGCCGCATCGACCTGAACGTCAAGGGGGCAACCGACGTCAAGCGATTCTCGCCCTGCCCCGGTAGTGAAGACCCTGATTTTCTCGGACTGGCCAGGCCCGTTGGATAGCACAGCATCTTTTCGCCTTCACAATCAGCTCACCTGCACCTCAACTCACGCTATCCTCGGCAAATGACTCTATTCCCAAGCCTGATCGACCTCCCCCGCCAACTACGGCACTCCGAAGTGCGCGACCTTGCCTGGGTGATCCTCGCGCCGCCCATGCTGGAAGTCGCGCCGTGGCCACAGCGTCATCCGCTGGCGGGCAGTGACTGGGTACAGCACCCGCAGCGATTGGCAGACTTTCTCTGGCAACTCGACCGTGACAGTCGCCCGCTGGAAGACTGGCTGGCGCTGGCAACCACACGCCGGCTGGGCCGCTATTACGAACGGCTCTGGCAGTTCGCGGTGCAGCACGCGCCGGGGGTGGAGATCATTGCCGCCAACCTGCCGATCCGGCTCGGCAGCCAGACGCTGGGCGAACTGGACATGCTGCTGCGTGATCGTGAAGGCGTGCATCACGTCGAACTGGCAATCAAGCTCTACCTAGGGCCGCAGGACGGAGACGGCCGCGACCCGGCCAGCTGGCTGGGGCCTGGCTGCCAGGATCGGCTGGACCGCAAGCTTGCCCACCTGAGCCAGCATCAGTTGCCGATGTCTGCACGTCCGGAAAGCCGAGCGGCCCTGGCAGCGCTGGGTGTCGAGGCCTTCAGCGCGCAGTTGTGGCTGGGCGGTTATCTGCTGTATCCGTGGCCAGGCTCATGCGAATCGCCCGCAGGTGTTCACCCGCAGCATCTCAAGGGCCGCTGGTTGCATCAACGTGACTGGAAACCGTTTGTGGCGCAAAGCAGCCCCGGACGCTGGCAACCCCTGCCGCGTCATGCCTGGCTGGCACCGGCGCTGTACGACGAAGCGTGGAGCGATCAGCAGCTACGCGACTGGCTGGCCGAACTCGACCCGCTGGCCCCGGCGCAATTGCTGGTGCGCCTGAAAGAGAATACCGAGGGCAACTGGGAAGAAGCCGAGCGCTTGTTTCTGGTGTCGGACATGTGGCCGAATCTGGCCGACACCAGCCACCCGCTCAACTCAATCGCAGTGCCAGCGCAGCCAGTGTAATCAGCAACACCGGCACGGTCAGTACGATGCCGACCTTGAAGTAATAACCCCAACTGATGGTGATGCCCTTGCGCTCCAGCACATGCAGCCAGAGCAGCGTCGCCAGGCTGCCAATCGGGGTGATTTTTGGCCCCAGGTCGCTGCCGATCACGTTGGCGTAGATCATCGCTTCCTGAATGGCCCCGCTGGCATGGCTTGCATCGATGGACAGCAGCCCGATGAGCACGGTGGGCATGTTGTTCATGATCGAAGACAGAAACGCGGTCATGACGCCGGTGCCCATCGCTGCGCCCCAGATGCCATAGCCGGCAAACCAGTCCAGCAGACTGGCCAGATAACCGGTGAGTCCAGCGTTGCGCAGACCATAAACTACCAGGTACATGCCCAGCGAAAAGACCACGATGTGCCACGGTGCTTCTTTCATCACCTTGCGCGTCTTGATCGTGTGCCCTTTGGCGGCAATGGCGAGCAGCAGCAACGCGCAGACCGACGAAATCGCACTGATCGGGATGCCCAGCGGCTCAAGAGCGAAACAGCCCACCAGCAAAATCACCAGCACGGCCCAACCGGCCAGAAACGTAGCGCGGTCATGGATAGCCGTTTCGGGCTTGTCCAGATGTTCGGGCTCGAATTCACTGGGGATATCTCGACGGAAATACCACATCAGCACGGCCAGAGTGGCGGCGACACTGGCCAGGTTCACCGGCACCATGACGGCTGCGTAACGGTTGAAACCGATCTTGAAGTAATCCGCCGAAACGATGTTCACCAGGTTCGATACCACCAGCGGCAGGCTGGCCGTATCGGCAATGAAGCCGGCCGCCATGACGAACGCCAGGGTCGACGCAGCGGAGAAGCGCAACGCCAGCATCATGGCAATGACGATAGGCGTGAGAATGAGCACGGCACCGTCGTTGGCGAACAAGGCTGACACCAGCGCACCGAACAGCACGAACAGGGCGAACAGACGACGTCCCTTACCCTTGCCCCAGCGCGCTACATGCAGCGCGGCCCAGGCAAAGAACCCCGCCTCATCCAGCAACAGCGTGATAATGATCAGCGAAATGAACGTCGCCGTGGCATTCCAGATGATGCCCCACACCACGGCGATGTCGCTGAGGTGCACAACACCTGTCAGCAACGCCAGAACCGCCCCGAGTACCGCACTCCAGCCTACGCTCAGGCCTTTGGGCTGCCAGATGACCAGCGTAATGGTGAACAGGAAGATCAGCGTTGCTATCAGCATTATTTGGTCCGGGGTAGAAGAATAGCGAGGATGCCAAGCAGCGGCAGGTATGAGCACAGCGTGTAGACGAACAGAATGCCGTGGCTGTCAGCCAGATAGCCGAGCAAGGCTGCGCCAATGCCGCCGAAGCCGAACATCAGGCCGAAGAACAGCCCGGCAATCATGCCCACGTTGCCAGGCACAAGCTCTTGGGCGTAGACGACGATGGCGGAAAAAGCCGACGCCAGTACAAAGCCAATGATCACGCTGAGCACGCTGGTCCAGAACAGGTCTGCATAAGGCAGGGCCAGGGTGAACGGTGCAGCGCCAAGGATCGAAAACCAGATCACCGCCTTGCGGCCAATGCGGTCGCCGATCGGACCGCCGAAAAAGGTCCCGGCCGCCACTGCGCCCAGAAACAGGAACAAGTGCAGCTGCGAACTGGCGACTGACAGGTCAAACTTCTCGATCAGGTAGAAGGTGAAATAGCTGGTCAGACTGGTCATGTAGAAGAACTTGGAAAACACCAGAAATGCCAGCACTGCCAGTGAGGCAATCACGCGTTTCCTGGACAGGCCATGAGTGGCCGCCTGGCCTGCCTTGAGCTTGAACAGGTTGAGGTGCGCGCGATACCAGCGGCTTATCGCATACAGCAAACCCAGCGAGAACAATGCGAACAGGCCGATCCACGCCACGTTGCCCTGGCCGAACGGGATGATGATCGCCGCCGCCAGCAATGGCCCGAACGCGGAGCCGGTGTTGCCGCCCACCTGAAAGGTCGACTGCGCGAGCCCATAACGACCACCGGAAGCCAGTCGCGCGATACGCGAAGCTTCCGGGTGGAATGTCGAAGAACCGATGCCGATCAATGCGGCAGCCAGCAGAATCAATGGAAAACTGCCCACCATCGACATCATCACAATGCCGACCAGCGTACAGATCGACCCTACAGGCAGTACCAGCGGGTTAGGATGGCGGTCAGTGTAATAGCCGACCCACGGCTGCAGCAGCGATGCGGTGATCTGAAACGTCAGGGTAATGAGGCCGATCTGGGTGAAGCTCAAGTCGTAGCTGGCCTTGAGCATCGGGTAGATCGACGGAAGAATGGCCTGAATCAGGTCATTGATCAGGTGAGCAAGGGCAACGGCACCAATAATGCGCATCACCAGCGGGCTGGCTTGAGGGGGGGTCGAGGCCTTCGCCGTCACGGGCTGAGCGCTGGTCGCCATGGGTATTCATCCGTAAAAAGGTTTTCAGGTTCCCCGGACGGATGATTACAAGATGTGTCACGCGTACCAAGGCGCGCCAATGTGCCATTTTTCAGGGCAACTGTGCCATGTTTTGTTGCGTTTTTGCTGACGGGTCGAGAACTGCTCCGCGCTGCACAGCGGTTCTGTGATGTCAGGTGGATTGAGGTTCGGCTCCGATTCTCGTTCCCACGCTCAGCGTGGTAATGCCTTATGCCAACGCGGAGCATTGGCACGATAGTCGTAAACATCAGCAAGCTAGTCACGTCCATCGTGCCCACGCTCCACATCGGCACGACAGTCGGCTAAATTTGTGTATAACAAGAAGAACCAACACGAGGGTGCGCGCCGTGGATACCATCAAGCGTTTCTCAAGCTTTGCCGAGTTCTATCCTTTCTACCTCGCCGAGCACAGCAGCAGTACCAGTCGGCGCCTGCACTTTGTGGGCACCTCTTTGGTGATCTTCCTGCTGGCATTCGGTGTGGGCAGCGGTCGCTGGGGGTTGTTGTGGTTGTTACCGGTCGCGGGTTACGGCTTCGCCTGGGCCGGGCATTTCTTCTTCGAGAAAAACCGGCCGGCCACGTTCAGGCATCCGTTCTACAGCCTGCTCGGCGATTTCGTCATGTACCGCGACATGCTGTTGGGCAAGGTGCCGTTTTAGGCTGGTTGAATCAGGCCACCGTTTCGCTGACCGGCTCCTGAACCACCGGCTGACTGGCTTTCAAGTGTGCGTCGGCCAGGCGAAACAGTTCGATTGTGCCGTCCAGGTGTTCGATCAGGGCGGTACAGGATTCAACCCAGTCGCCGCAATTGAGGTATTCCACGCCGCCCACCTGGCGGATTTCCGCATGGTGGATGTGCCCGCAGACCACGCCATCCAGTCCGCGCTTCACGCATTCGTGGGCGATGGCTTCCTCGAAATCGCTGATGAAATTCACCGCACTCTTGACCTTGTGCTTCAGGTACGCCGACAGCGACCAGTAGCCATAGCCGTACTTGGCGCGCCAATGGTTCAGCCAGCGGTTGAGGGTCAGGGTGAATTCGTAGGCCGAATCGCCGAGAAAGGCCAGCCAGCGGTGATAACGGGTAATCACGTCGAACTGGTCGCCGTGGATGACCAGAAGACGACGACCATCGGCCGTCACGTGCTCGGATTCGTCCACCAGCTGGATGTTGCCCAGCACCAACTTGGAGTAACGACGCAGGAATTCGTCGTGGTTGCCTGTGACATAAATGACTTCGGTGCCGCGCTTGCTCATGGTCAGCAGCCGACGGATCACGTTGGTATGCGCCTGCGGCCAATACATGCCGCCGCGCAGCTTCCAGCCGTCGATGATATCGCCAACCAGATACACCTTGTCAGCCTGATAGCGCTTGAGAAACGCGGACAAGTGCTCAGCCTGGCAATCGCGCGTGCCCAGGTGAACGTCGGAAATCCACAAGGTGCGCACGCGTTGTTTGCGGCTGGGTGTGGCGAGCTGAGCACTGGTCATGGCATGACCTCCGGCAGGGTTTCCAAGAGAGTGGAGCATGCCGGTTAACCGAATGTGACACGCGCGTGGCGATGTCGTGACAATCGCCCTGTATTACTGAGGACTGGCGGGAGTATGACGGTCGTTGTGGCCCAGGTCGCGGGCCGGGTCGATCTGGTCGCGGAGCCGCTGCTTGAGCACCTTGGCCTCGGGAAAGCCGCCGTCGGCCTTTCGCTCCCAGAGCTGCACGCCATCGCAGGTAATGCGAAACACGCCACCGGTGCCCGGCTGCAACGAGACCTTGCCCAGGTCGTCACTGAACGTGCTCAACAGCTCCTGGGCGAGCCAGGCGGCGCGCAATAACCACTGACATTGAATGCAATAGGTGATGATGACTTCGGGCTTTTCGGCAGACATGGACGTCCCCTCCAGAAATTCAGACGCCCATGATACGCACCCTGCGCAGGATCAACGAGCATTGGCGAAACGACGCAATGCGCTGAGCGTCACGTCGTGGGCTGGCTCCTGCGTTGCAGTATCGGCAGCCTGCGTCTTCACGCCCAGCAAACCCAGCAAGCGGCTACGAATTGCCTGAAACCCGGCCTGCCCGCTGTCACGTTGGCGTGGCAGGTCGACGCGGATGTCATCGGCGAGTTTACCGTCGGCCAGAACGATGACCCGGTCAGCGAGCAGGATCGCCTCATCGACATCGTGCGTTACCAGCAGCACCGCCGGGGTGTGCTTGCGCCACAGGTCGATGATCAACTGGTGCATGCGAATGCGGGTCAAGGCATCGAGGGCGGCGAAAGGCTCGTCGAGCAACAGCAGTTTCGGCTCACGGACCAGGCCGCGCGCCAACGCTACACGCTGCGCCTCGCCACCGGATAATGTGGCCGGAAAGGCATTCAGCCGATGGGCCAGGCCGACTTCGGTCAATGCTGCTTCGGCCCGTGCCTTGGCATCGTTGATGCGCAGGCCGAGAACCACGTTTTTCCAGGCGCTTTTCCACGGCATCAGCCGCGGTTCCTGAAACACCGCGGCACGTGCCACCGGCACACGCAGCTCGCCACTGTCGATGTCGTCCAGCCCGGCCAGAGTGCGCAACAAGGTGGTCTTGCCGGAGCCACTGGCACCCAGCAAAGCGACAAACTCGCCCGCGGCAATGTCCAGGTCCAGCCCGTCAATCACCCGTTGTGGGCCAAACTGGCGAACCACGTTACGCAACTGAACCGGGGGCGTGACTGGTGAAGTGTTACGCAATTCAAGGGTCGCCATGCTCAATTCCTCACGAAGGTCGGTCGCCAGGCCAGCGCATAGCGCTCCAGCGTGCGAATGATGCCGTCGATTACCAGGCCCAGGACGCTGTAGATCAACAGGCAGATAACGATTACATCAGTGCGCATGAAGTCGCGGGCATCGCTGGCCAGAAAGCCGATTCCTGCGGTGGTGTTGATTTGTTCGACAAACACCAGCGCCAGCCAGGAGATACCCAGCGAATAGCGCAGCCCGACAAAAAAAGAAGGCAGCGAACCGGGCAGGATCACGTGCCAGATCAGCTCGCGACGGCTCAGCCCCAAGGTGTTGGCGGCCTCGATCAGTTTCGGGTCGATGTTGCGGATGCCGGAAAACAGGTTCAGGTACACCGGAAAGGTGGTGCCCATCACGATCAGCGCCACTTTGGTGAATTCACCAATGCCGAACCAGAGGATGAACAGCGGCACCAGTGCCAGCGACGGAATGGTGCGCAGCATTTGCATCGGCGAGTCGAGGGCGATTTCGCCGCGCCGGGAAAGCCCGGTTATCAATGCAGCGACCACACCAATACTGACGCCGATGCTCAAGCCCAGCAATGCGCGCTGCAGCGATACCCACAGGTGCACGGCCAGTTCGCCTGAAACAATCATCGACCATAGCGTACCGCCGATCTGCGACGGTGCGGCGATCACTCGGCTGGGCAACAGACCGGTTTGTGAGGCCAGTTCCCAGAGCAGCAACAGCGCCAGCGGGCTGAGCAGACGCAAAACAGAGGCCGGCACTTGCCGACGCTGGCGATGCTGTTCAGAGGCGCGACGCTGTTCAGGCTTGTTGACCAGCAGAAAACCGGGGTCGGCGGGGTTGAGCGTTGTGTCAGACATGGGCGCATCCTTTCTGGGCAAATCGGGCATGACGCACCCGACGCAGTATGAACACCATGCTAAGTGCATAAGAAAGCCGAGTGAAATTCTATTTAGCTCTAAGCTAATAGTTAAAATATTTGATTACCAACAAAACTTATAATGCATATTTTTTATAATTAACTTAGACCAAAATCGAATTTCACAGCCTCCTCTGCTTGCCTTTATGGTGCTTCTCGACAAGGTCGAACGGACCTCAACCATTGGCAGGAGTTTTCATGAGCATCGAATTCATTGGCTATATCGCCACGCAACCCGGTTCTGAAATCCACCCGCGCAGCGGCGCGACCATACAGCCCGACTACGTGAAGACAGTGGCCAAGGCTCATGAAGACGCCGGTTTTGATCGTGCGCTGATCGCATACCACTCCAACAGCCCGGACAGCACACTGGTGGCCGCGCATGCCGCCAGCGTGACCAGCACACTGAAGTTTCTTGTCGCGCATCGTCCCGGTTTCATCTCCCCCACCGTGGCAGCCCGGCAATTTGCGACGCTGGACGTGTTCAATGGCGGGCGCACTGCGGTGCATATCATTACCGGCGGCGACGACAAGGAGCTGCGCGCCGACGGCAGCCACATCGGCAAGGACGAACGCTACGCGCGCAGCGATGAATACCTCAGCGTGGTGCGTCAGGAATGGACCAGCGACAAGCCCTTTGACCATCAGGGCACTTACTACCAGTTCGAGGGCGCGCACTCGCTGGTCAAGTCCCCGCAGCAGCCACACATCCCGCTGTACTTTGGCGGCTCTTCGCCAGCGGCGATTGCGGTGGCTGGCAAACACGCCGACGTCTATGCCTTGTGGGGCGAGACGTACGAACAGGTACGCGATGTGGTCAAACAGGTGCGCGCCGAAGCCGCCAAACATGGCCGGACCATTCGTTTCAGCCTGTCGCTGCGCCCGATTCTGGCCGACACCGAAGAACAAGCCTGGGCACGCGCCGACAGCATTCTGGAAAAAGCCAAGGCATTGGCAGACCGCAGCGGCTTTGTCCGTCGCGAACCACCCAACGAAGGGTCGCGTCGCCTGCTGGCCGCAGCGGCGCAAGGCTCACGTCTGGACAAACGCTTGTGGACGGGCATCGCTGGCCTGCTCGGCGCGCAGGGCAATTCCACGTCGCTGGTCGGCACCCCGGAACAGGTCGCCGAAGCGCTGCTGGACTATTACGACCTGGGGATTACCACCTTTCTGATTCGCGGCTTCGACCCGCTGGAAGATGCTATCGATTATGGCAAAAAGCTGATCCCGCTGACCCGCGCACTGGTGGCTCAGCGTGAACAGCAGGCTCGCGAACAAGTCGCCTGATTCAACGCCATGCGGGCGGGCCAGGCTTCTGACTGAAGACTTCCCGCCCGCAATGGCGTTTTCAGGCGGCTGCTGAAACCGGCTTGAGGGAGCGAGCCACCAGCGCGCCAAAAGCCTCGACCGGTGCTTGCAGATTGCCCAGAAAACGTGGGTAGAACAGCCACAGGTCCATCACCGGTTTGAAGTCCTTGAGCGGCAGCACCACCAGTTGCTCGCGGTGAGCGCTGCGCTCCAGCAACGGCCTTGGCACCAGACCCAACCCCATGCCATCGGCTACCAGCCCCAGTTGCAGCTCGGTGCCGAAGGTTTCCAGATTGACCTTCATGCTCAGCCCTTGGTCGGTCAGCGTACGCTGCAAACCTGCGCGAAAACCACAGCCATCGGGGTTGAGTACCCAGCCCTGCTCGTAGCAATCCGCCAGCTTGCCGGGCTTTTTCGGCACCAGCCCCTTGGCGCAGACCACCACCAGTTCCATCTTGCCGATGGACTGACCGACGATGTTGTCCGGGAATATCTTGCCGGCAGGAAACAGCGCTGCCGCGGCATCCAGCTCACCGTTTTCGATCTTGCCGATCAGGTGGCTGCCCCAGCCGGTGCTGACCTGGGCGCGCAGATCCGGGAATTCTCCGCGTAGCTGCTTGAGCGCATCGAGCAGCACCACGTCACCGATGGTTTGCGGCACGCCCAGACGCAGCAGGCCACTGGGCGGCGTGTCGCTGGCCACCAGCTCGCGCAACGCATCCATCTCGCGCAGGATGGCCAGGCACTTCTGGTACACCTGGATGCCCATCGGCGTTGGCTTGAGCGGCTTGGTATTACGGTCAAACAGCTCGACCCCAAGGGCCTGCTCGAAATTCTGCACCCGGCGAGTAATCGCCGGCTGGGTCAGATCCAGCGATTCAGCGGCATGGCTGATCGACTGACAGCGGATGACTGCAACGAACGCATCGATATCATCAATTTTCATTCGGACCGCACATAAAGAAGAGAAGAAACACAGGCAAAAAGAATAGTCCCGGCAGACGTCCATTCATAGCCCGTCCAACAGACCGACGCTAGATTTCACGCATTGCAGCACGGAAGTAAAAGACGTTTTCGTTATAACCTAATCATTAAAAAATAGCATATTAAATATCCATATTATGCTTATATCAAACCATTCCCTGACCTTGATCTGGAAATGGACATGACTCAGAACCGACACCCGGAACGACTCGGGGCCTTTATCGATGCGCTGGGCGAGCTGATTGGCAGCGAGCCGCACGAAGGCGATCTGTTGCGTCGCGGCGGTAAGCTGCTGGCGCAACTGGTCAGCCACGATGACTGGCTGGCAGAAGAATTTGCCGTACCCGACCCCGACCGCTATCAGCAATTTCTGCTGTATGCCGACCCGCAGCAGCGCTTTTCAGTGGTCAGTTTTGTCTGGGGACCGGGGCAACGCACGCCGATTCATGACCATCGCGTCTGGGGTCTGATCGGCATGCTGCGCGGTGCCGAGCATTCACAGGGCTATACCCGCAACGCGCAAGGACGCCTGGAAACCAGCGGCCCGGCGATTCGCCTGCAACCCGGCCAGGTCGAAGCGCTGTCACCGAAAAGCAACGATGTGCATCAGGTCAGCAATGCTTTCAACGATCAAGTGTCGATCAGCATCCACGTTTACGGTGCCGATATCGGCACGGTGAAGCGTGCGGTCTACGACCTGGACGGCACAGAAAAACTGTTCATCTCCGGCTATTCGAATGCCGCAGCCGTCACCCACGCCACTCAGGATCAGCCAACAGGGAGCCCCGCCCGATGACCACATCTGCCACCCGATCATTCGCCGACGTTCGTCAGGCCTTGCTGGACCGCCAGGAACTGGCCTTGGTAGACGTCCGCGAAGAGGCACCCTTTGCCCAGGCCCATCCTCTGTTTGCGGTGAACATCCCGTTGTCGAAGCTGGAGCTGGAGGTGTTCCCGCGCATCCCGCGACGCGACACAGCCATAACCCTGTACGACGATGGCGAAGGTCTGGCGCAGGTTGCACTGCAATGTTTACAGGCGCTGGGCTACAGCGATGTGAGACTGCTCGAGGGCGGACTGCAAGGCTGGCGTGAGGCTGGCGGCGAGTTGTTCATCGATGTGAATGTGCCGAGCAAGGCGTTTGGCGAACTGGTGGAACACCATCGCGCTACCCCGTCTCTGGCGGCCGAAGAGGTCAAGGCCCTGCTCGACAGCGACGCCGACGTGGTAGTGCTCGATGCCCGGCGCTATGACGAATACCAGACCATGAGCATCCCCGGTGGCATCAGCGTACCGGGCGCGGAACTGGTGCTGCGGGCTCGGGAGCTGGCACCGGATCCGAACACGCGAATCATCGTCAATTGCGCCGGTCGCACGCGCAGCATCATCGGCACTCAGTCACTGGTCAATGCGGGCCTGCCCAATCAGATCAATGCGCTGCGCAATGGCACGATTGGCTGGCTGCTGGCCGGCCAGACACTGGACCATGGTCAGAACCGGCGTTTTGCAGCGGTCAGTGAGCAAACCCGCGAAACCGCCAGTGCCGATGCGCGCAAGGTGGCTGATCGCGCCAAGGTCAAACGCGCCAGCCGCAATGATCTGCAACGCTGGCAAGCCGAGACTTCGCGCACTACTTACCTGTTCGATGTGCGCACACCGGAAGAGTTTGCCAAAGGTCATTTGCCCGGTGCGCGTTCCACACCGGGCGGGCAGCTGGTGCAGGAAACCGATCACTTCGCCAGCGTACGCGGCGCACGAATAGCCTTGGTGGACGACGACGGCGTGCGCGCCAACATGTCGGCCTCCTGGCTGGCGCAATTGGGCTGGGACGTTTCGGTGCTCGATGACCTGCATGCAGCAGACTTCAGCGAAACGGGTGACTGGGATGCGCCGTTCCCTGCGCCACCGCAAGTGGAGGCGATCAGCGTCGAGACGCTTACTCAATGGCAGACACAGGTGGAAGTGGCAGTGCTGGATTTCACCGCCAGCGCCAATTACGTCAAACAGCACATTCCCGGTGCCTGGTGGACCTTGCGCGCCGACCTCAAACAGGCGCTGGAAAAGATACCTGCCGCCGACCGCTACGTATTGACCTGTGGCAGCAGCCGGCTGGCGCGCTTTGCCGTGGCCGACGTCGAAGCGCTGACCGACAAGCCGGTGTTTTTGCTTGAAGGCGGCACCGCCAGCTGGATCAAGGCTGGTCTGCCGTTGGAGCATGGTGAAAGCCGACTGGCCTCGCCACGCATCGACCGCTATCGCCGCCCGTACGAAGGCACCGATGCGCCGCGCGAAGCCATGCAGGCCTACCTGGACTGGGAGTTTGGCCTGGTGGAGCAATTGGGACGGGACGGAACGCACGGGTTTTACGTGATTTGAGCGTGAGGAACGATAAGTGTCTGGCCAACCGATCAACTCAATGGAGAAACACCTCAATGCTGCCTTTTTTCAAATCACCTCTACCGCTCAAAAGCCTGCTGCTGGGCGCGTTGCTCAGTGTGCTGGCAGGCCAGCAGGTGGTGGCTGCCGAGCAGGCTCCGCTGTTGGTCGCCAATCAGAAGTCGCTGCTGAAAATACTGTTGCAGGTCTCCGGCGAACTCAAGGACGTGCCTTACGAGATCCAGTTTTCCGAGTTCCCCTCGGCGGCCCCTCTGGGAGAGGCACTGAACGCTGGCGCGGTGGATATCGGCGCGCTGGGTGATGCGCCCTATGTGTTCGCGCTGGGCGCGGGTGCGCCCTTGAAAGTGGTCAGTATTACCCATGCGCAGGGCCGCTTCACCACGGCGGTTCTGGTTTCGAAGGACTCGCCGATCAAGACCGTTGCCGACCTCAAGGGCAAGCGCATCGTCACCGGGCGCGGCTCCATCGGCCACTACCTGGCGATCCGCGCCCTGCATGAAGCCGGGCTGAAAACCAGTGACGTCACCTTCATCAACCTGCTGCCCAGCGAATCGCGTCTGTTGCTGGACAGCGGCGACGCCGATGCCTGGGCGACCTGGGACCCTTACACGACGATTTCCATCGCGCAAAGCGACGCTCGTGTGCTGGTCAGTGGCAGCGAGTTGCTGAGCAATCACCTCTACCTCGCCGCCACCAGCAAGGCCATTGAAGGCAAACGTGCCCAACTGGATGATTTTGTAGCCCGGGTGGAGCGCGCCTTCAACTGGTCCAATGCTCATCCCGAAGAGTACGCGGCCGCTCAGGCGAAAGTCACCGGCCTGCCGCTGGCGGTGCATCTGGCGGTGGCCAAGGCGACGAAAATGCAACGTACGCCGATTGATGATCAGATCGTTCAGGGACTGCAGAACACTGCGGACACCTATTTGGCTGAAGGCATCCTGACTAAAAAAATCGACGTTTCAACCGGCTTCGACAAGAGCTTCAACGCCTCGCGCGCGCAGATCGCTCAGGCCGCCACGCAATGACCGCTGCATAACCGCTGCGAAAAGGACCCCGCATGACACTCTCGACCCTGCGCCCTACCCCGCGCCCGCATTATCCGGCAGCCGAGTCGGCTGAAGACTTCAGCGAACGACTGGCTAAGCTGACCGCCACACTGGCTGAAACTGCCGAGCAGTACGACATCAGCGCCCAGTTCCCGCATGCCAACTTTCATTTACTGCACACCCACGGCCTGCTCGGCCTGACCGTACCGGCTGAACTGGGCGGCGGCGGCGCCGATCTGCCCCGCGCGCAGCAAGTGGTCAGCGCAGTGGCAAAGGGCGAACCGTCGACGGCGCTGATTCTGGTCATGCAATACCTGCAGCATTCGAGGCTGCAAGAGAACCGTAACTGGCCGAGCCATCTACGTGTACAAGTTGCCGAAGAGGCGGTACGCGAAGGTGCGCTGATCAATGCCCTGCGCGTCGAGCCTGACTTGGGCACCCCTGCGCGTGGCGGCCTGCCGGGCACCGTCGCCCGCCGCAGCGCCGACGGCTGGCGCATCAGCGGCAGCAAGATCTACTCCACCGGCAGTCATGGCCTGACCTGGTTCGCCGTGTGGGCGCGCAGCGACGACGATGACCCGCTGGTGGGCAGCTGGCTGGTCCACAAGGACACGCCGGGCATCAGGATCATCGAGGACTGGGACCACTTGGGCATGCGCGCCACCAGCAGCCACGAAGTCCGCTTCGACGACGTGCTGGTGCCGCTTGATCATGCCGTCAGCGTCAGCCCGTGGAGCGCCCCGCAATCCGAACTTGATGGGTCGGGCATGCTGTGGATGTCGGTGCTGCTGTCGTCAGTCTACGACGGCATCGCCCACTCCGCCCGCGACTGGCTGGTGCACTGGCTGGAACAGCGCAAGCCGTCCAACCTCGGGGCCGCGCTGTCGACCCTGCCGCGCTTTCAGGAAACCGTCGGGCAGATCGACACCTTGCTGTTCGCCAACCAGAGCCTGCTGCAGTCCGCGGCCCAGGGCCACACGCCCGCACAGCATGCTGCACAGATCAAATACCTGGTGACCGGCAACGCTATCCGTGCGGTGGAACTGGCCATCGAGGCCTCAGGGAATCCAGGACTGTCACGCAGCAACCCGCTGCAGCGCCATTACCGCAACGTGCTGTGCGGCCGGGTGCATACGCCGCAGAACGACGCGGTATTGGCGGGTGTGGGCAAGGCGGTTTTTGCGGCACGTAATAAAGAGCAGTAAAACGCACTCAGAGTAGTGACGGCGGCTCGAACGCCGTCACCGGCGGCAGCGCCTGATCCCATTTGACGATGTCCACCGACGCGGTCTGCGCCGCACACCCTTGCGACAGGCTGGAAGCACCGATGTCCTGGGTGATCACATTAGGGTTGCCGTGCTTTTCCAGGCTGCCCGGCTCGCCATGCACCAACGGATCGAACCAGGCACCGGTGGCAATCTGCACCACGCCAGGCCGAATATTGTCCGATACGATTACTCCAGCCAGAAACGCGCCCCGCTCGTTGAAGACCTTGACCACATCGCCATCGACCAGCCCGCGCATTTGCGCATCCAGCGGGTTCAGGGTCAGCGGCTCGCGTGCCTGAATTTTCGAGGAACGGCTGTAGCTGCCGTGGTCGTACTGACTGTGCAGGCGGGTTTTGGGTTGATTGGACAGCAGGTGCAGCGCGTGGGCAGGCGCAGGTTTGTCCAGCCACACAGGGTGGCCGGGACAGTCCGCATAAGCGAAGCCTGCGATGCGCTCGGAGAAAATTTCGATGCGCCCGGACGGCGTCGGCAGTGGATGCGCGTCAGGGTCATCGCGAAAGGACTTGAGCAGTACGTTATCGGTCTGGGGATAGTCTATTTCCAGTAATCCGTCACGCCAGAACTGCTCGAAACCCGGCAGGGTAATCCCGAAGGTTTCAGCGCGCTGCCGAGACTCATCGTAAATAAAATGCAGCCAGGCCTGGGCATCACGACCTTCGGTAAACGCCTGTGCCACACCCAGCCGCTCGGCCAGCCCGGCCAGAATCGAATAGTCATCACGAGACTCGCCCACCGGCTCGATGGCCTGCTGCATGGCAATCATGAAACGATCGGACGCCGAACTGCCGATGTCGTTGCGTTCCAGCGCCGTGGTGGCTGGCAGCACGATGTCGGCATAGCGTGCCTGAGCGGTCCAGAACTGCTCGTGAACGATGATGGTTTGCGGCCGCTGCCACGCCTCCAGCAGCCGATTGAGGTCTTGATGATGGTGAAAGATATTGCCACCCGCCCAGTACACCAGGCGAATATCCGGGTAAGTCTGCTGCTGCCCGTTGTAATCGAACGGTGTGCCAGGGTTGAGCAACATATCTGTCACCCGTGCGACCGGGATGAAGTCCTTGACCGGGTTGCTGCCCTGGGAAAAACGCGGCCCGGAGAATGCATTGCGGCCGCTGCCGGTGTTGTTCATGCAGCCATAACCCAGGCCAAAGCCGCCACCGGGCAAACCGATCTGCCCCAACAACGCCGCCAGGGTGACGGTCATCCAGAACGGTTGCTCGCCATGTATAGAACGTTGCAATGAATAAGCGACGTTGATCATGGTGCGTTTGCTGGCCATGCGCCGCGCCAGGTCGACAATCTGCTGCGCGGGGATATCGGTCAATGCAGCGGCCCACTGCGGGTCCTTAGGCTGGCCGTCGACGTGACCCAGCAGATAATCGCGAAAACGCGCATAACCCACGGTGTAGCGCTGAACGAAATCTTCGTTGTGCAGCCCTTCGCTGATCAATACCCAGGCAAGCGCCATCATCAACGCCGTATCGCTGCCGGGGCGTACGGCCAGCCATTGGTTATGTGTCGGGCCAGCCAGGTCATCACGCAGCGGGCTGACGTTGACGAACTCCACTCCGGCGTCGGACATGCGTTGCAACGCGTCGGTCAACAGATGGTCACTGGCACCGCCGGGGCTGGTCTGCGCATTCTTGGCGGGCAATCCCCCGAAGGCGACGAACAGCTCGCAGTGCTCGGCGAGGTTTTTCCAGGACGTATGCGCCGCCAGCAGCCAGTCCATGTTGCCGACAATGTGCGGCATCAGCACCCGCCCGGCCCCCAGGCTGTAGCTGTCGGTACTGAATACATAACCGCCGATGCAGTTGAGGAAGCGATGCAGCTGGCTTTGTGCGTGATGAAAACGCCCCGCGCTGCCCCAGCCGTAGCTGCCGCCAAAAATTGCCTGATTGCCGTGCTCGCCTTTGACGCGCTGCAACTCACTGGCGACCAGATCCAGCGCCACCTCCCAGGAGACCTCGACGAACGGCTCCTGCCCACGCAGATCGGGTCGCCCGCCGGCTTGCTGAAGAAAACTGCGACGTATCGCCGGGCGCATGACGCGTGTGGGCGAGGTAATGGCATCGGCAACCGAATCGCCAATCGGTGAAGGGTCCTTGTCCCACTCCGCAGGCAGCAGGGCTTTCAACTTGCCCTCCTCGACCTGCGGGCGATAAACACCCCAATGCAATGACGTAAAACTCATGGTGAAGGCTCCAGGACAAGGCAGTCGTTCAGCGGGCAACCTGCGTCTGGCTGTCCAGCGCCGCATTGAACGACTCGTCAAACACGCTGGCAGCAGGATAGCGTTTGGTCAGCCCGGCGTTGTTGAAAAAATCGATAGTCTGCTGTGCGCCTGCCACCACTTGCGGGGTGATCGGCACCACCACGACCTGAGCGCGGGAAAACCAGCGGCGCGCCACTTGTGCATCGGCTTTGGTCAGCGCAGCCCAGGCGTTGGCATAGATTTCATTGTGCTGCGGGTCGCTGACCGACCAGGCGCGAGCAGCTTGCAGACGCTGCAGGAAATCGCTGATCTGCGCACGCTTTTCCTTGATGGCCTGATCGTTGGCGACAATGAAGCTTTGCGCGGGGATCAAGCCGTCGGCAGTTGCAATGATTCGTGCGCCCTGACGCTCCTGCTGAGTGACATAGGGCTCCCAGGTGGCAATCGCATCCACCGAGCCGCCATCCAGCGCGTGGGAAGAATCCAGTGCACTGAGGTAGCGATATTCAACGGCATCGCGGGCGACACCCGCCCTGTCCAGCGCGGTGAGCATCAATTGCTGGCTGAACGAGCCCTTCCAGATGGCGACTTTCTTGCCGGCCAGATCCGCGACGGTTTTGATCGGCGAATCCTTGCGCACTACGATCGCAACGCCGTCGAGGTTCTGCCGCGATACGCCGATGACCTTGATCGGCGCACCCAGCGCGCCCATGAACAGCGCAGGCGAATCGCCCAGCAAACCGATGTCCAGGCTACCGACGTTCAACGCTTCGGCGACCGGGGAGCCTGCGGTGAACTGCTTCCATTCAAGCTCGTAGGGCAGATCCTTGAGTACACCGGCCGCTTCCATCACGGTCCGGGCGCTGTAACTCTGATCACCGACAATCAGGTCGGCAGCCTGGGTGCTCAGCGCAGCCACAAGGCCCAACGCCAGCCCAGTCAGCAGGCGTTGGCTCCAGCAGATGATAGTTGTCGGCACAGGCAGGGTCTCCAGAAGCATCGGGCAGATCGAATTGATCGGCAACGACCCTAACACCCGAACAAAAATTAGCTAAATTCATTTTTGTTCTAGCCTAAGATGCAAAAAAATTATCTAAACCTGTTCAGCGAAGCGCTCAGCCAGGCGGTTCATTGAGCTCGATAGCTGATTCCAGACGCTCGCGCAGGAACTCGATGAATGCCTGCACTGGACGTGAGGCCTGACGGTGCTGGGGATAAACCGCTGACAGCGTCAATGGCTCGGGCCGCAGGTCATCGAGCACCCGCACCAGGCTGCCGTCACGCAGCGCCGCGCCAACAATGAACGTCGGCAGGTAAGTGATGCCCAGCCCGGCCAACGCCGTGTCTCTGAGCAGCTCGCCATTATTGGCGCGCATACGCCCGCTGATGTTCAGCATCAAAGGCTTGCCCTGCACCTGAAAACGCCATTGCGCCTGACGGCTGTGGCCATAGGGCAGGCAATCATGAGCGTGCAGGTCTTCGGGTTTTTGCGGCGTACCGCGCTCGGCCAGGTAGGCCGGGCTGGCGCAGTAGACCCGATCAATCGAGGCAATGCGCCGGGCGATCAGGCTGGAGTCCTCCAGCACCCCGATACGCAGCACCAGGTCATAGCCTTCGCTGATCAAGTCCACCGCACGATCGCTCAGGTCCACCTCCACCGCCACGTCGCGGTAACGCTGCAAAAACAGCGGCAGCAGACAGCCCAGATGGGCAACGGCAAACGACAGCGGCGCACTCAGACGCAGGGTGCCGCGTGGCTCGTTGTTCTGCCCGGTAATCCCCTGCTCGACCTGTTCGACCTCGGCCAGCAGGCGCAGGGCCGATTCGTAATAACTCTGCCCCAGCGGCGTGACATCCAGACGTCGTGTCGAGCGGTTGAGCAGGCGCACGCCCAGCCGTTCCTCCAGTTGCATCAGGCGCCGACTGACAAATTGCTTGGACAGGCCCAGCTTGTCGGACGCCGCCGTGAAGCTGCCGGACTCCATGACCTGGCAGAAAATCCGCATGTCTTCAAAAGGGTTCATGTGTCGTAGCCTGAGTGAACGCTGAATGCTGTTCGACAGAGCGTAACGTGCCACTCGCTACTGTCAACCACAGCGAGACAGTCATTCATGTTCCAGCTACTTATTGCGACAGTCGATAAGCCGTAACCTTTGTCTCACTTGATCGATTGCTGAATGTGCAGCGTCGATAAACGGATGGAGAAAGAATCATGCTGACTCTTCGTAAAGCTTCCGACCGCGGCGCTGCCAACCATGGCTGGTTGAAATCCTTTCATACCTTTTCCTTTGCCGGTTATCGCAACCCTCAGGAGCAGGGCTTTTCCGATCTGCTGGTGATCAATGACGACCGCGTGATTGCGGGCAAAGGTTTCGGCCAGCACCCACACCGCGACATGGAGATCTTTTCCTACGTGCTGGAAGGTGCGCTGGAGCACAAGGATACGCTGGGCACCGGGTCGGTGATTCGTCCTGGCGACGTGCAATTGATGAGTGCCGGCAGCGGCGTGGCGCACAGCGAGTTCAACCATTCGCACACCGAGGGCGTGCATTTTCTGCAGATATGGATCGTGCCGAATGTTGCAGGCGCAACCCCGAACTATCAACAGGAGCATTTCAGCGCTGAACAGAAACGCGGTCATTTGCAGTTGATCATTTCCCCGCAAGGCGAGAACGGTGCGCTCAAGGTTCGTCAGGACGCTCGTGTGTATGCCGGTCTGTTCAATGGCAATGAAACTGCCACCCTGGAACTGGCTGCCAACCGATATGCCTACGTGCATGTCGCCCGTGGCAGTGTGGTGCTCAATGGGCAGCCGCTTGACGAAGGTGATGGGGTGCGTTTGCGCAACGAACAGGTCATTAGCCTGAGCGAAGGCGTTGACGCAGAAGTGTTGGTGTTTGACATGCGGCCCAATGAACTGCCGCAGATGCCCTGATGCATAGGCCCCATTACCGGGACCGACATGGCGTTTCTTTCACTTGATAGGCGCCTGCGCCTGAGCCACGCTCCGCCCGACAAGGCATAGTATTCACTCCCCCCCTGCCCTTGCCGGGCAGCGGGCCGGGTGGATCAACGCTATTGAGCATCAGGCGAGGAAAAAACCGTGGCCAGTGATCAACTTGATTGTGTCCTTTTGAAACCCGCCAAGCCCTCTCAAGGCAAGCAGGGTATGGATTATCAGGTCGGCATCTCCGCACAAAGTGCAGGTGCCCGACATATCCATATGCAACTGCTGACAATTGCCCCCGGCGGCAGGGGCAAGGCTCACAAACATCAGGAGCATGAAACCGCCATCTATGCCCTGAGTGAAGCCACCGGCTGCTGGTATGGCGAGTCGCTGGAAAAGCATGCCATCGTGGAACAAGGCGACTTCTTTTATATCCCGGCGGGAATGCCGCATGTGCCCTATAACCGCAGCAGCGAGCGCGAAGCAACGGTTCTGGTCGCGCGTACTGATCCCAATGAGCAGGAGAGCGTGACCCTGATGCCGGAGCTCGACGAGTTATTGGCATCCAGACAGGGCTGAGCGTGACACGCGGGGAAAGATGATCTTTTATAAAGATGCTTAAAACGCACAAACAAAAACGCCGCTCTGATGAGCGGCGTTTTTGTGAATTTGGAGCGGGAAACGAGACTCGAACTCGCGACCCCGACCTTGGCAAGGTCGTGCTCTACCAACTGAGCTATTCCC
>NZ_JAWHOP010000012.1:0-188147 GCF_032586995.1 Pseudomonas syringae group sp. J248-6
ACGGTTGCGGTCAGCTCTCCAAGGCTGGAGAGCTCCGCGTTGCGGTTGTCCAGCGTCGCGGCACTCAGCTCGACACCAGTGGCGGAAATCAGGCCGCGCAGGTTGGTCAGCAGCTGGTCGACACGCACGATCAAGGCTTTGTCGCTGATCACCGAACCTTCGGTGTTATCCAGCGTGGTCGCGGCCAGCGTGAAGCCATTGGCACTGGAGATTTCACCGCTCTGGTTGTTGACCACGCTCAGGTTTTTCAGCAGTAACTGGCCCGGCGCGTTGATCAGGCCGCCTTGGTTGGTCAGCAGGCCGTTGCTCAGGTCCAGGCTGACATCACCGTTGCCGTACAACCGGCCATCGTTGGTCTGATTCAGGCCGGTGACCACAGCGGTGAGCGCCATGGCGCTGGCAATGCGACCGGCATCGCTGTTGTTGACCAGCCCGGCATTCAGCTGGAGTGCGCCGGTACTGGTCAGGCGACCGTCCTGATGGTTATCGAAGGTACCGGTGGTGAGTGCCAGACCATTACCGGCAATACGCCCGCTCTGGCTGTTATCGAGACTGGCGCTGGTCAGCGTCAGGGTTGAATCGCTTAGGATCTGCCCGCCGCGGTTGACCACCGCACCGCTCGTGCTGACTGACGCCGTGCTGGCACTGGTCACGCTGCCGGTGTTATTGCTCAGGGACGCCGCACGCATATCCAGGGTGCCGTCGCTGCGCAGTGTGCCTTGGTCATTGTTCAACGCGCCGCTAACGGCCAGGTTCAGACTGTTTTTGCCGTAAACGCTGCCGGTGCCGATATTGGTCAGTTGCCCCAGGTTCAGCTGTACGCCCTGCTGCCCTGCCACCGAGCCGTTCTGGTTGTTCAGGTGGTCAGAGGTCAGTTGCAGCGCGCCGTTGGCCAGCAGACGGCCTTTTTCGCGGTTGTCGAACTGGCTGACGGTCGAGGTCAGGCTGCCGAGACTGGAGATTTCCGCGCTGCGGTTGTCCACGCTTGCCGCGTTGAGTAGCAGATCGCCATTGGCGCTGATAAGCCCCAGCTGGTTGAGCAACGGCCCGGAAATACGAGCGGACAAAGCGCTGCTGCTGAACAGCTTGCCTTGCTGGCTGTTGTCCAGCGAAGCGGCGGTGATGATCATCGTGCCATTGCTGCTGATCAGCCCGCTCTGGCTGTTGAGCACCTGAGACGCGTTGATATCGACAGTGCCGCCCTGGCTCAGAATTCGGCCTGACTGACGATTGTCGATGGCTGTGGCCACGATGCGTGTGCTCGACTGCCCGTTCAGTGTGGCACCCTGGTTGTTCAGGGTCTGGGTAATGGTGGCCTGCAAGGCGCGACTGGCGGTGATGCTGCCGCTGTTGGTCAACCCGTTGGCAGACAGCGTTACATCACCCGAACCATTGCGGCTGTTGTCGGCATTGACGCCCGCCTCGATCACCGCCGAGTTGTTGAGTTGTCCGCCTGCGGAAAGGCTCAGCGCATCGCGTGCGGCAACGTTCTGCCGGGTAGTGAGATCGCCCGCGGTACTCATGGTCAATGACGACCCCGCATAGACCGGGCCGTTGACTTCGGCACTGCTGGCCCTGGCCGTGACAGCGCCGCTTGCCGCGGTCTGCATCATGCTCAAATGGCCGTTGGCATCAATCTGGATATCGCCGCCACTGGCCGCCAGATCGCCAGCCAGCCTGACGCCCACACCCGCCTCGGTGCCCACCAGACGGATCGCGCCGGCATACATACCGCCCAGCGCCGAGCTGTCGACGGCCAGTTCCGGTTTGGCACTGCCGTCGTCAGGCAGGGCCGTGGGATTGAGGGTCTGCGCATCGACATCGTTACGACCGGCAATGATGTTGAGGCGCTTGGCGTGCAGCTCGGCATTGATCTTCGCGCTGCGGGTGATGATGTCGAACTGGTCGACGTTGTCTGCGTTCAGCCCCACACCGTCGATGGATATGCTGCCGCCCTGCACATTGAAACGCTGCAACTGCCCGTTGGCATCCAGCACCGGTTTACCGGTGGTCAGCGTGACCTGCGGGGTATTGATGAAACCGCAGCCGTTGCAACTGATGCCATACGGGTTGGCGACAATGACCCGCGCCGCCTGCCCGGCCACTTCCGTGTAGCCCCTGAGCTGGCTGGCGTTGGCCCCAACCACTTCGTTAAGAATGGTGGTAGCGGCCGTGCCGCGCAGGTTGGAGTTGCCAACGATAATTCCGCCCAGTTGAGTGCTCTGGGTCTGGTTCGTCGAGTTGTTGAGGATGACGCCCTGACTGTCGACGTTGTACTGCTGGAACTGGTTGTGCGACAGGCCGGTGGCATTGGGCGTGGCAATGTTGACGATGGGCACGCCATTACCGGCTTGGCTCAGGCTGGTATTCGGCCCACTGACCACGATGCCTTCGGCCTGAACCAGCAGCGGCTGCCAGAACAGGGCATTGGCCAGAATCAGCGCGAGGCCGCGTTTGGGCATTCCCCAAAAGGACTGGCGCTCGATCAGCAAGGCAGAAGGCTGGCGAGCAAGCAGAGCCAGTTGGTGAACGTCCATGTAAATGACCTCGGAACAGGTAGGTTGAATACGGTGTGGTTAGAGGAAAAAGTCCATACGGAAATAGATCGGCGCTTCGCGCTCGATCACATCGGGACGTTCCAGGGAATGAGCGAACGTCACTGAGGCAGCAACGTGCTGACCTCGGGTAAACAGCTCGAACGAGTTGCTCGACAAGCGACCATGCTGGTCGCCGTTGTAACGGTCGTTGCGGATCACGCCCTGGTCGTAACCGGCAGCAGCGCCATATTCGGCGAACACCGGGCGCAGCCAGTCCAGCGTGACCGGGCGGGTCAGGCGTACTTCATTGCGCCAGTAGCCACCGCTGTCGCCAGACAGAAACTCATCCTTGTAACCGCGCACCGACGACGACCCGCCCAGGCTGGTACGTTGCGAGCTGAACAACACATCTTCGCTGCGCTGCCCGGTGGCCAGGCTGGTGAAGCTCAGGTTCTCGCCCCACAGCTGAAAAGGGTGCAGGTAGCTAAGGGTGCCGGTGTATTTGCGATAACGCGCATCGGCCTGGCCCGGGCCAGGATCATGGCTACCCTGCGCATCCAGCGCGCCGATGCCCTGCTGCATGCCCAGGTCGATGTTGATGAACGCCGAACCGACCCGCCGACCGTGGTTGATGCCGAACTGCGCCTCGGTGATGCGGTTGCTGCTGAGCGCCAGTTTGCTGTCTTCTACATAATTGTTGGTGCGCAGGTAGGACAAACCGGCATTGAGCGAGGTCTTGCTCAGCGCGTCGCGGTACACGACCCGCTCGGCCTTGAACTGGTGGTTCTGGCTGTCGCCGTCCTGCTTGAAGTTGATGTTCGAGGCCTGGGCCACCGAGCGGTATTCGCTGGTGTTGTACAGATAGCTGAATGTCCACCAGCCCCAGGGCAAACTGTAGGCAAGCGAGGCATTGCGCGAGGCTTTCTGCCGGTCGCTGATCGCGTCGTGGCCGCCGCGCAGGCTGAACTGATCGGCCAGCCCCAGCGGATTGTCCCATTCAAGCCCGGCGTTCCATTGTTGCTCACCGGTGCTGCGTTGCCCCTCGTTGGTACGCGACAGGTTGGCTCGCCACGGTTTTTGCGGAGTGTTCTTGACCACCACATCGCTGCCGCCGACGACCTGGCCGGGGGTCAGTTCCATCTGCGCCTGGTTGGACGGCAGACGGTTGAGCTGATCGACCATCTGCTCGATTTCGCGCAGGTTGACCATCTCGCCCTCCTTGCCGGGAAAGGTCATGGCCAGCTCACGCGCCGACAGACCGCTGGCAGCATCGCCACGCAGATGCTCCAGCTTGCCTTCAATGACCAGCACTTGCAGGTCGCCTGTAGACAGGTCCTGTTGCGGCAGATAGGCGCGAGTCGTCACCAGGCCTTTTTCAAGGTAATGATCGGTGATGACTTTCAGCAACTCGTTGAGCTGGGCGACGCCAAGGCAATTGCCTTGATACGGCGCGATCAGCTCATCACGCTCGGCGGGCGACAGTGAATCAGCGCCCTTGAGCTCTATACGCTGAATGGTGAAGCAGCGGGTGTCAGCAGGCGCGCCTGGTACCGCGGGTGCAGCTTGTTTGCCCGGCAGGTCCTTGAGGTCTTCAAGACGACGGCGTTGCTCTTCGAGCAAGCGGTCCTGACGATCACGAATGAGGTCTTGTTCGCCTGGCAAACTGGTGGGAGGGCTGGCTGCAAGCAAGGGGAACGGCGCAATGGCGAGCATGAGCAGCAGGGCCACTCTGGGAGCATGAGGGTACACGGTGCGTCCTTGCAGTAGCATATTGATATCAAAAGGTGGGCAATATTAGAACGCCATCATCATGACGTCAAATATTTGTATCGACCCTGTATCCGATTTGTTGAACTTTTTTGAAGTTGATTTTGACAGTACCGACCTCTAGCCCACGTCAAAGGATCGTGTGCTTAGTCTTGACAGGGGACAGCCTATCTTTTCGACATGGTATTAAGGTCATAATTAAATATATACAGAAATACCAACCGGCCAGCGCGCGAAAACCGGCTCGCGCCAAGGCCGCGGACGCACTGATAAAATGGCCATGGTTTAAAGCAAATAGGTGAAAGCACGCTGACCCTCCAAGGCTCTGGAGCCGCAACGACAGCTTTTCTGTATCGCTAAGGTGTAAATAAAGAGGCTGCAGGTTATCGGTCAAATCCTGCAATGTGACGCATGAGTAAACACGGGGATGGGTCATGACAACTAGTTGTCGGCAAATACCCGACAATGAACCGCTATTCCAGCCGCCTCCCGTTGTATGCACTATCGGGGGCGCTGCAGTCTTGTATCTGTTTAAAAACGCGTTATGGACTCTAAAGCCTCCCGTGCCTTGCGCTCCTCGTTATACACAATCTAACTGCTTATTGTTCCAATGCGGAGCGCGAGGAACGAGAAGCGTGCGGAAAACACTTCTCATTACCTTGCGCGGGAGGCTTTTCGAATCACGGTTGCCCGGACAACTTCATGATCATCCGCGACAGCAGATAGATCCGTGGCGCCACACTGCCCACCTCGGCGTACTCTTCAGGCGTATGGATGTTGCCACCGACGATGCCGAAACCATCCAGCGTCGGCGTTCCTACGCTGGCAGACAAACTTGAGTCAGCCGCCCCGCCGCTGCCCTCGATGGTCAGGGTGCGCCCCAGTTCACCGTAGATGCCCTGTGCCATCGCGACCAAAGCATCGGACTGCGGGGTCTGCGGCATTGGCGGCAAGCCACGGACCAGACTGGTCTTGACCTCGGTGTCAGGCACCAGTTTGTTGGCCGACACCCTGACCAGGTCCTGCTCGACGCGGTCGAACTCTTCCGGCACGGCGGCACGCACATCGGCCTTGGCGCTGGCCTGATCAGGAATCACGTTGGTGCGGTCACCCGCCTTGAGCACGGTGAAGTTGACAGTGGTTTTCTTCTCCTCATCGCCCAGTTTGCCGAGTTGCAGGATCTGATGCGCAACCTCGGTGGCAGCGTTACGCCCCAGTTCCGGCGCAACGCCCGCGTGCGAGGCTTTGCCCTTGACTTCGACCAGTGCCGTCGCAGACCCCTTGCGCCACACCACCAGACCATCGGCAGGACGACCCGGCTCCAGGTTGAGCGTCACGTCATGCTCTTTCGCTGTTTTCTTGATCAGCTCGGTAGCGACGCCTGAACCGGTTTCTTCGCTGGCGTCGAGCAACACCGTGATCTGCGCGTAGTCGGTGAATTTCAGGTTGTGCAGAACCTTCAATGCGTAGATGGCCGCCACAATGCCGCCCTTGTCATCCATCACACCAGGGCCATAGGCACGACCATCCTTGATATGAAACGGACGCTCGGCCGCAGAGCCTTCCTTGAACACGGTGTCCATGTGTGCCATCAGCAGAATCTTCGCCTTGCCGGTGCCTTTCAGGGTAGCGACTACATGATTGCTGGCCTCGGGCGTATTCGGAACGAGCTCGATAGTGGCACCGAGCTTTTTCAGTTCCTCAATCGCGATGTCACTGACTTTGGTCAGGCCCGGTACATACCCGGAGCCTGAATCGATGTTCACCAGACGCTCCAGCAGCTGCAAGGCTTCGTCCTTGTATTGCTCGGCATCGGCCTGAATCGCCTTGTGCGGTTCGGCCATGGCCGCTGGTGCCAGAGCTGTCAACGCAAGTGCCAGGGCGAGATGAGCGGCCAGTGGCGAGCGGGAGAATGAGCGCATGTTGTTCCGTCCTTGTGTTCATTTCGTCGAGGTTTTCAGGACCATACCTTACACAAGCACCGGCCGTCATGAGTCAACTCGCGGTACGCCAGCGTTCGAACGTGTCAAACAGCAGCCCATACAGAATCGGGATCAAGCCCAGCGTCACCAGTGTGCCCAACGCCAGCCCGCCCATGATAGTGATTGCCATACCCTCCCAGAGCGGGCCGGCAAAAAGCATCAGTGGGACCAAGCCGATGATGCAGGTCAGTTTGGTCATCACGATCGGCCGCAAACGCTTGATCGCTGCGTTGACCACCGCCTCACGAACCGACAGCCCGTGCCCGCGCTCAACCTCGATGCGTTCGAGCAATAGCACCGCGTTGTTGACAATAATCCCGGCCAGCGACAGCAGCCCGAACGTCGCCATGAAGCCGAACGGGTATCCGGTGAGCACCAGCGCCAACGACACGCCGATGAGCACAAAGGGCACACTGGAGATGACGATCAGCAGCTTGCGAAACGAATTGAACTGCCACACGAACAACAACAGCATCGCCACCAGCGCGTGCGGCATGTATTGCAGAAGTGCCTGATTGGCTTCGGCCGAGTCCTCAATTTCACCACCCAGTTCGATGCGATACCCCGCTGGCATGTTGAGCGTCGCAATCTGTGGTGCCAGATGCTCAATGATCGAGGTGGCGGTCAACGACGGGTTGTGTCCGACCACAGTAATCGCACGCTCCAGGTTGCGGCGCTGAATGGTCGATGCCTCGGCCTGGGGCTCGACCGTCGCGATGGCGGACAACATCAGCGGCGCCGCCCCGGAAGCCGGGTAAATCAACGTACTGTCCAGATCATTGGCAGGCGTAATCGATGTGCCCTGCTCACGAGCCACAATCGCCACAGCCGTTTCACCATCCTGCAACGATGACACAGACAGCCCGGTGTTCCTCAGTTGCAGAGCTTGCGCGATGTCCTGAGTGGAAACACCGGCATGCAGCGCCTTGTACTGATCGACGACTACGTCATAACGCAGCAGCCGGGTACGCCAGTCATCATGTACGTCCAGGGTTCCGGGCAACGCCGACAAGGCTTGCTCGATTTTGCGGGCAATATTTCGCAGCACTTTTTCGTCAGGGCCAATGACCCGGTAGACCGCAATCCCGGCTTCGGTGGTGCCCATGGAAAACCGCTTGGGCTGCGCTTCGACTTCGGGGTGCTGAGTCAGGATGAAATGTCGGGTTCGCTCAATGACTGCATCGAGGTTGGCACCGTCACGCACGCTGACCGTGAAGTAGGCAATATTCGGCGCAGGCAGAGGCGGATTGAGACCCAGAACAATTCTCGGCCCGCCATTGGCGACATAGCCGATGCTGTGTTTGACGTCCTGATCGCTGCTCAGCCACTGACTGATATCGCGCACGGCCTGAGACGTGGCACGCGAGCTGCTGCCGGGCTCCAGCACCAGCGGAATCTGGAACTGCATGCGGTCGGACTTGGGCAGAAAGTCGTAGGGCACCTGGGTCAGCACAACGACCGCAACCGTCAGCAATCCCAGCATGCTGGTGATGAAGATCAAGGAGTGATTCAGCAGACTCTCGATGACTTTTCGATAGCCTCGATAGAACACCGATGCATACTCATCGGCGTTGTCAGTCGCACCTGAGACTGCCGGTGCCTTGGCGAAGTAAAAGCATAACAGGGGCGTCACGGTGATGCTGAGCAGCCACGAGCTGATCAGCGTGGTGGCGAGCACAATCGCCAGCGAACGCAGGTATTCGTTAGTGCTGGTCTGCCCCAGAAAGAACGGCGAAAACGCCAGCACAATGACCAGTGACGAAGTCAGCAAGGGGATCATCAACGTACGCCCGGCTTCCTCACAGGCCCGCCGTCGGTCCTCCCCGGCGTGCAGACGCCGCTCGATGTCCTCGGCGATGACAATGCCATTGTCCACCAGCAGCCCGAGGGCCAGGATGATCGCGGCAATCGACACCGTCTGCAGTTCTATCCCCAGCGAGCGCATGGCCAGCAATGTACTCAGGATGGTCAGGGGCACAATCACCCCGACCACCAGGCCGGTACGCCAGCCCAGAAACAGCATGACCACACACATCACGATAACGACCGTTTCGGCCATGACGTGATACATCTTGTTCATTTCGTGCTGAACCACGCTGGACTGAAACGTCACGATGTGCAGGGTAAAACCCGCTGGAAGTTGTTGTTCCAGCTCACCGAGCTTTTTGCGCAGAGCGGCACCGAACGTCTGGACATTGAGCCCGGGCTGCATCGAAACGGCCAGCACCACAGCATCCTGCCCTTGATAGATCGCTTCGGTTTCCGGCGGGTCGACAGGGCTCACCGATATTCGGGTCAGGTCATGCAACGCTACCATCTGCCCGCCGGGCAACTGCACGGGAAACTGACGAAGCTGATCCAGCGACAGCACCTCGCCGCTGACCGAGAGCGTGGTGCTCTGTTGCCCGATGACCGGGTTGCCTCCCGGCGCGATCAGGTTGCGGTTTTGCAATTGCTGGAGCAACTGCTGCGGCGAAAGTCCGGCTGCCGCCAGTGTCTGGTGATCGAAGTCGAGGTAGATTCGCTCGTCCTGCAGGCCATACAGCTCGACCTGATCGACACCCTTGAGCTCATAAAGCTGATTGCGCAGGCGTTTTATCGGCGCGCGCATCTCGCTCATGGTAAAACCCGGCGCCGTCAACGCAACGGAAGCCACTGCCACGCGACCGAAATCATCGTCCACAAAGGGCCCTTGGGTGCCGGCCGGGAAAACGCCGTTCGTTTCGCTTACCTTCGCCCGGAGTCGTTGCCACAGCAGCCCCAGGTCCTTGATGGAGTCATACGCCGTGACTTGCACAATCACCCGGCCTGGCTGGACCGTGGTGACAATGTTCTTGATCTCGGCCAGTTCACGGATCCGCTCTTCGAGTGGCCTGGCAAGCAGCTCTTCCGTCCGTTCGGTGGAGAGCCCGGCCAGGGACACGCTGACCAGTGCGTCGCGAACCGTCACCGAAGGTTCTTCCTGCGACGGAAACCCCAAAAAGGTCGCGACACCGGCGAGCAAAATCAGGAAGGCCGCAAACAGGGTCAGGCGGCTCGCGCTCATTGCGCGGTAGGTAAGACTCATTGCGTGCCCCCGGTCAAACGTGTGCCAGGCTGAAACAGAGTGACGGTCTCGCCGTCCTGCAGGAAAGCAGCGCCGGCAGTGACCACTCGCTCCCCGACAGCCAGGCCGCTGGCGATCAACGCCCGGCCATCTTTAACCGTACCCAGCGAAACAGAGCGGATGGCGACTGTTCCGCCTGGCTGGTAAACAAAGACCTCGGCGGCGTTGCTGCCGGTGCCCATCCACAACGCCTGGACCGGGACCGACAAGGGCTGTGTGCCGGTATCGGGATGCATCTGCACCAGCAGCGTGACGCCGCTGGGCAATCTACTGGCAGGCCGCAACACACGAAACACAGCCGTTCTGACCAGCCCGTCATCGGCACGGGGTGAGATGCCTTCAAGTGCCAGATCAAACCCTGAAGTGCCGTCTGCCGCGCTTGAGGCTCTGGCCAGGTCACCAGGTTTGAGCGTTTCGGCAAGCGCCAGCGGAACAGCAGCCACCACCTCCTGCCCGGCAGCGGATTCGATGTCCAGCACCACTTGCCCGACGGGCAACACGATGCGCGGCTGTGCATGCCGTGCGACTACTCGCCCGGCAAAGGGTGCGATCAAACGGGTGCGGTCCAGCTCGCGATGGGCCAGAGCCTGTTCGGCCTGGGCCCGGACCTGCTCGGCCTTGGCCTGTTCACTGGATGCCAGGGCTGACTCAACCACACTCTGGGCGACACTGCCTGCCGCGAGCAGACGCTTCTGACGCTGATAATTAAGCTCACGTTCAACCGCCTGCGCTCTGGCCAGGCGCAAGCTGGCCTGCGCCTCTTGCAGACGCAACTGCGCAGGCTGTCGGTCAATGCTGGCGAGCACCTGATCCTTTTCAACGGTATCGCCAATGTCGACCCGCAGTTCTGTCAGGGTGCCTGCCGATTCAAACGCCAGACTGGCGCGCTCCTGCTGCCGAACGGTGCCGATAAAGCGCACCGTGGTTCCCTCTCCTGCCCGTGCAGCTTCAACCTTGACGGCACGGATGGCCGAGACGCTGGCCGTATGCTTATCGCTGCACCCACTGACCATCAGGGCGATCATTACGATACTGCAAGCGTGTAAAACACATCGCTGTAGATCAGGAAACCCATCGGGATGTAATCGCATGGCAGGCTTCACCCCTTTAGAAGGCGTAGTTCAAGGCAATCAAACCGCTGCCTTCGGCATCGGTCTCGACCAGCGGGCTGCCACGGGTCTGATCGGTGTAGTGAGTCACCCCGACGCTTGCAACGGTTGACCAGTGGGCATCAAAGGTGTGCTGCCAGGCGAGCGCAGCCGAGTACGCGTAAATCCCGCTGTCTGCCGTGAACCTGGAAAAGCCGGTGCGCTGGCTCTGGATCGGGCTCACACCAAAGTAGGTCTGGTTGTAACGGCCGTCACCGGCATGCGCATCGATATCCAGCGTCACCGTATCGGTCTGGCTGTGGTAGGCGATGCCCTCAAAACCCAAGCGGTAACGATTGCCACGCTTTTCACCGGCCACACGCAGTTCGGCCTCGGCACTGGCCGACAACCACGGTGTGAGCTGTTGAGAGATCATGAAGTCGCCAACCGTTGCACCCTTGACGGTGCCCATCCCTATGAGCTCATTGGAACCAGGGCGGTTTGTACTGTTTTTCTCGGTACGGCCGAAATCGTAGTTGAGCGCTGCGCTGGCCCCGAACCCGGAATCCGACTGCCATTGCAGCCCCACTCCCCGCGCGGTATCCGCAAAAAAGATGCCGCGCTGGACGGTGAGCATCGGCAACACCTGACTGCGGTATTCATCGGCCCCCATGTAGCGCGGCAGCACGGCCATACTGAGGCCGAAATTGACGTTGAACCTGTCGCCGAGAATGGACTGGCTTTGCGTGGACGCGCTGTCCTGAGCAAAGGCCTGACCGACCAGTGTCATGGCCACTGAGGCGATCAACACGCCTAGCGCAGGCTTGAGCAGTGCAGGACGAACATGAGGACGAACGATTTCAGGACTCATGGTAATACTCCGGTTTCATTCAGGATTGAGGTGGGGTTGTCGGTTCTGCGCCGCGAAGCACTCGAAACAGGTCGATTCGGTTTTGCTGCAGCTCATCGAGTGACTTGCGACCGGCTGCATCGGCTTCGGCGATACGGATGGTGGAGCCCAGCAATGCCGTGCGTTCGGCAGCACCGGCATTGAGCTCGAAAGACAGGCGGCGCACTTTTTCCTGCACCAGCGCGACGCGCTCGATCTCGTTGCGAACATGGCCCAGGGCCTGCTGACGACGGGTCAGCACACCGGCCATTTCACGGAAGGCGTTCTGAACGGCTTTTTCATACTCGGCGACCGCGATCTGCTGGCGCACATGCGCCAGATCCAGGTTGGCCTGATTACGCCCGCCGTCGAACAACGGCAGGTTCAGTTGCGGTGAGAACAGCCAGGTACCGCTGCCATTGCTGAACAGCTTGCGCAGACTGTCGCTTTGCAGGCCTACGCTGGTACTGAGTTTTATGGACGGAAAGAATGCAGCACGGGCGGCTCCGATATTGGCGTTGCTGGCCTTGAGTGCTTCTTCGCGCTGACGAATATCAAAACGCTCAAGCAGACGCTGAGACGGCAGATTCGACAGCCAGGCCGGTGTCTCGACCAGCGCGGCGGTCAGCGCTGGCGTTTCCGGCGTGGTGGCTGGCAATACTGCCGAGTAGCCGGTGAGCAGCAGCAAAGCCTGGGAAGCGTTCGCGTGATCGCTTAGCGCATCCTGTACCTGCTGCTGTGCAGTCAAGGTTTCAAGGCGCTTCGCCATCAGATCGTCGAGTGAAATGGCACCCTGGCGCTGCTGCTCTTCGGCCGCCTTTACCAGCATCAGCCGGGCGTCATGAACGGTCTGCGCATCCTGCTGCACGGCGGCGGCAAGACGCTCGGCCAGCCAGGCGCGAGCCACTTCGGCAACCAGCGCACTGCGCGCCGCCTGCTGGCCATACGTGCTGGCCAGATAATCATGCCGCGCGGCCTCGGACAGGCTGCGCACGCGCCCAAAAAAATCCAGCTCAAAGTCCGAGACGCCCACCGATGCTATGGAAATGTCCTGACCATAACGCTCATCGGCAGCCGCATTATCGAAGTGCTGGCGGTTACGCTGGACGCCTGCGGCAATTGTCGGAAAACGATCGGCACGGGTTATGCCGCGCATCGCCCTGGCTTCGTCCACCCTCAGCAGCGCCACGCGAAAATCGCGATTGAACGTCAGGGCTGATTGCAACAGAGCCCGCAATTCACCCTTTGGCGACAGCTCGGCAGCCAGCGCTTCTTCGTCCGCAGTCAGCGCGATGGCAATGGACGCATCACCGGCCGGGACGACAGCAGACAACTGGTTTGCAGGAACCGGCAAGGCCGGGCGCTGATACTCGGGAATCAACGAGCAACCGGAAAAAACCAGGCTCAGCAGCATAGCCAGGCAACAGCATCCGAGGTTGCGGATACGCTTGGACAGCGGTGTACTCATCAGCATAGGATCTGTCCGCGACAGTGGGCTCTGGACGCAATCCTGAACGTCGACTTTCAATAAACCGTTCGTGAATTATCAAGATTTGATCAAGAGGCATTCTTGTGTCAGGAAAACGCATTCTGATCGTCGAAGACGATGCCGACAGCGCCAGCATTCTCGAGGCTTATCTGCGTCGTGACGGGTTCAGCGTAGGGCTGGCCGAAAACGGGCAGCGCGGTATCGATATGCATCGCCAGTGGAAACCCGACCTGATTCTGCTGGACGTCATGCTGCCGCTGGTCAGTGGTACGGACGTGCTGTCGGCGGTGCGCCGTTGCAGCGACACACCGGTGATCATGGTCACGGCCATGGGCGACGAACCGGAAAAGCTCGGTGCATTGCGCTACGGGGCTGACGATTACGTGGTCAAGCCCTACAACCCCAAGGAAGTAGTGGCCCGTGTGCACGCGGTGCTGCGCCGCTCCCAGCAGAACGCCAGTAACGACCGCCATTTGCGTTACCAGAACCTGCTGGTGGACCTGGATGCAGTCACCGCCATCATTGAAGGACACGACGGCACAGACACACTGCTCGACCTGACACCCACCGAGTTCAAGATCCTTTCGACCTTGCTGAAAACACCCTCCAAAGCCTTCACCCGCGAAGAATTGCTGGAAATCTGCCTGCCCGACAGCGAGGCGCTGGCCAGGGTTGTCGATGCGCACGTGCACAATCTGCGTCGCAAACTCGAAATTCACGGCGTGGATAATGTGCTGGTGACTGTCCGCTCTGTCGGCTATCGATTCAGGTGAGCCTCATGCGACGTTTCCTCAGACACCGGCAGAAACCTTTATGGCACTGGGTCGGCATGCGCATGAGCATGCTGGCCGTCGGCGCAGTCATCGTGATCGCGTTCTGCATGTGGCTGCACGTCACGGTGTCTGACTGGCTCACATTGCAGGCAATGCCAGTCGATGTGCGCACGGAGTTCGTGAGGTTGCAGGCCGAACCTGCCATGGACATGGTCAAGCTTCGCGAGCTGTTCTTTGAGTATTACCCGATCGAAAACCTGCTGCCGGGCATCGCCAACAAGGAGTGGTGGGTATTGGCAGCGCTGGTGATGATGGCCATCCCGATCATCATCTTTTTCGGCTTTCTGTTCTCCCGCCCGCTTTCCAGCCAGTTCTCTTCGATTGCCAAGGGCGCGCGTCAGGTCGCCCAGGGCGACTTCAAGACGCGCCTGCCCATGAGCGACAAAGACCCGGACGAGCTACAGGCGCTGGTCAGCGATTTCAACACCATGACTACCCAACTGGGCCGTTACGAACTGGAGGTCAGCGAGTCCAGCGCGATGATCGCCCATGAACTGCGCACGCCACTGAACGCGGCCATGGGGCGCATTCAGGGCATGATCGATGAAGTGTTCCCGCGCGATCTGGCACAACTGGAAATGGTCCACCGCCAGCTCAACCAGTTGAACAAACTGGTGAGCGATCTGCACCTTCTCTCACTGGCCAGCGCTGGCCAGTTGACTCTGGACAAGACGGTATTTTCCCTTGAGAAACTGGTGGCCGAACGCCTGAGCTGGTTTGCCGCACAGCTCGATGAAGCGGGCGTTGTCGTGACGATCGACATCCCCCAACGACTGACCGTCACCGCCGACCGTGACCGGATCGGCCAGGTGGTCAATATTCTCGTCGATAATGCGCTGCGCTACTCGGCGATGGGCGGTGAACTGCTGATTGTCGGCAGGGCCAGCGCACGGAGCATGGAACTGACCGTCTCGGACCGCGGGCCCGGCTTCGGCTCGGAAAACCTCGAGCAGGTGTTCGACCGTTTCTGGCGCGCCGAACGTTCGCGGGCGCGCTATTCGGGAGGAAGCGGCCTTGGCCTGTCCATCGCCCGGGCTATTTGCCTCGAGCATGACGGCACTATCGGGGTGCGCAACAGGCCTGGCGGCGGGTCGGTGATCCGCCTGGAAATCCCGGCCTGACCCTGCTGACCCGGACCTGCGGATCAATGCCCCATCAACGAATCGATAGCGTCCGGTTTGTCGTGCACGCCAAAGCGGTCCACCAGCGTGGCCGTCGCCCGGTTCATGCCGACAACGTCCACGCTGATACCCGCCCTCCTCAACTTGAGCACCACCTTGTCCAGCGCGGCAACCGCAGTGATGTCCCAGAAATGCGCCTCGCGCAGATCAATGGCGAGTGTTTCGACGTTTTCGCGCAGGTCGAAGGACGCCATGAAGCGCTCGGCAGAAGCGAAGAACACCTGACCGGTCACGTAATAAGTGCGGTGGCTATGCTCGGGGTCACGTTGCGAAGTGACGTCGAGATAACGGGCGATCTTGCTGGCAAAGAACATCGCGGCCAGCAGAGAACCCACCAGCACGCCGTAGGCGAGATTATGGGTGGCGACCACCACGATGACCGTCACGACCATCACAATATTGGTCGAGAGCGGGTACTGTTTAAGGTTGCGGATCGACTCCCAACTGAACGTACTGATCGACACCATGATCATCACCGCCACCAGTGCTGCCATCGGAATACGCGCCAGCCAGTCGCCCAGAAACAGCATCATGATCAACAGCAGCAAGCCCGCGCTGAGGGTCGAGAGTCGCGTTCTGCCCCCCGACTTCACGTTGATCATTGATTGGCCGATCATCGCGCAACCGGCCATGCCGCCGATCAGACCACTGGCGATATTGGCAATGCCCTGCCCTTTGCACTCACGATTCCTGTCGCTGGCGGTATCGGTCAGATCATCGACAATGGTTGCGGTCATCATCGACTCAAGCAGGCCCACCACCGCCAACGCCGCGGAATACGGCAGGATGATCCACAGCGTGTCGAGATTCAGTGCAACGTCCGGCCACATGAACACCGGCAGGCTGTCAGGCATTGCGCCCATGTCACCGACTGTTCGTACATCAAGGCCCATGTAAATGGACATTGCCGTAAGCAGCAGAATGCACACCAGCGGCGACGGCAGCAGTTTGCCCAGCAATGGCAGGCGCGGGAACAGATAGATAATCGCCAGGCCCGCCGCCGTCATCGCATAGACCGGCCAGGTCGCATGGGTCAGTTCTGGCAGTTGGGCCATAAAAATCAGAATCGCCAGCGCGTTCACAAAGCCGGTCACGACTGATCGTGAAACAAAGCGCATCAGTTCTCCGAGGCGCAAATACCCCGCAACAATCTGCAGCACGCCGCACAGTAAGGTGGCGGCCAGCAAATACTGAAGCCCGTGCTCTTTGACCAGATTCACCATCAGCAATGCCATCGCACCTGTAGCCGCAGAAATCATCGCCGGGCGCCCGCCCACGAACGCGATGACCACGCAGATACAGAACGACGCGTAAAGCCCGACTTTCGGGTCTACCCCGGTGATGATGGAGAACGCGATGGCCTCTGGAATCAGGGCCAATGCAACGACAAGCCCGGCCAATACATCGGCACGAACGTTGGAAAACCACGTAGCTTTGATTTTTTCGAGCATGGAAATACCTGTGACAGACGCAGCAAGACGCACGGCAGCGATTGCCGGACGAGCAGGAGCATCGGTTTTCGATTAAGTAGTCAGGGTGGGAGTGGCGGCGACCAAAAAACGGGCGCAGCAACGGGCGACTGCAGCAAGAAGGCAGTCAAGTGTTGCGAGGGGGGCGTAGCGCTAAGGCGGCGTAGGCAGCCAGTTGGAACGGGACACGTCTATTTCCTTCGATGGGTCGTAAGGCGCTGGCATCATAGACCTATCCGTTTGAGTGATTCAAGCGCAAGTCATCTCCCCGAACGACCTGAGTGACGGATGACGCAACACCCTGAAACACGTGAACAAGCCATCTGATTCTGTTTTTTACAGTTGTTGTGTCTCTGTTCGTTATGACCGGTTTCGCTCATGATGCAGCCTTGTTCATTCGATGCCGCTTATGAAACGTTACGAAAAATTCGCCGCCGACATCTCGGAAATGATTCGCAGCGGCGTCCTGCCCGCCGGGGAAAAAGTCCCGTCCATACGCGTCGCGAGTCGCACCTGGTCCGTCAGCCCGGCGACGGTCTTCAAGGCCTATTACCTGCTGGAAGACAAGGGACTGATTCAGGCCCGCGCACGCTCCGGGTATTACGTGCGCGAGCATGCCGCCAATGCACTGACCGAACCTGAACTGATCAGACACGCCAGCGAAGGCACCGAACTGGGTGTCAGCGACCTGATCTTTTCAGTGCTCGGCTCGCTCAAGGACCCGGACACCGTGCCATTTGGCTCGGCGTTTCCCAGCCCGCACCTGTATCCGTTGGCGAGCCTGGCAAAGTCGATGGCTTCAGCTGTGCGTGCGCTGACGCCTGCGGGCATCGTCAGCGACATGACCACCGGAAACCCCGAGCTGCGCCGACAGATCGCCCTGCGCTACATGATCAGCGGCGTGCGCTTGCCCGCTGACGAACTGGTCATCACCAATGGCGCCATGGAAGCCCTGAACCTGTGCCTGCAGTGCGTCACCGAGCCCGGCGACCTGGTCGCCATCGAAGCTCCGGCGTTCTATGCCTGCCTTCAAGTGCTGGAGCGTCTGAAGCTGAAAGCCGTCGAAATCCCCGTGCATCCGCGTGACGGGGTGGACCTCGATTCGCTGCAGGACAGCCTGACACGCCTGCCGATCAAAGCCTGCTGGTTCATGAGCAGCTTCCAGAATCCGCTGGGCGCGAGCATGACCCAGGCGAAAAAACTCAGGCTCTACAACCTGCTGGAACGGCAGCAGATCCCGCTGATCGAGGACGATGTGTACGCCGAACTGTATTACGGCGCCAATGCACCCCATCCGGTCAAAAGCCTGGATCGCAGCGGGCTGGTGATGCACTGCAGCTCGTTTTCCAAGACCCTGGCTCCCGGCTACCGTGTCGGCTGGGTGGCAGGCGGACGTTATACCGAACAGATCAATCGGCTGAAACTGATGACCACCATTTCACCCTCTGTCCCCGCCCAGGCAGCGATTGCCGACTACCTCAAACATGGCGGCTACGATCGCCACCTGCGCAAATTGCGCGACACCCTCGAACTGCAACAAGGCGCGATGCTGGCTGCTGCCGCTCGTTATTTCCCGGCAGCGACACGCGTCACACGCCCCGCTGGCGGGTACTTTCTGTGGTTCGAATTCCCCGAGCAAGTGGACTCGCTGCAGGTGTTCCAGATGGCCCTGGCCCAAGGTATCAGCCTGGCACCCGGCCCGATCTTCTCGGCCTCGCAGCGCTTCAAGAACTGCGCACGCCTGAACTACGGCACGCCCTGGGATGAACGCAGCGAGCAGGCCATGGCGATGCTTGGACGAATCATCGCGTCGTTCTGAAGTGTTTACGTTCGGCCCACGTACAACTGATCCGTATTTTTAAGCTGTTTCTGAATCTGTACCAGAATCTGCCTGCGCAGGATAATGGCCACGCATTAAAACGCGCAGGACAACCGTCATAGACCGGAACCTGCGACTCGTTACAGACAGATCGATCAGCAGGAGACGCTCATGGGCAAGCTCGGACTTTCATTGATAGGTTTTTTGTTGCTGGCGATAGCGGTGGGTTTGCTGGGGACTATTTCGCCGTATTGAGCATTGATTATCGCCGTGATACTCATCGCTCACGGTTATACACACGTCCTGATGACTATCGCGCCCATGCTGCGCATTGGCGCGATAGTCTGCTCCAGACTCGTTCAGCAGCCGATTAATTAGTTTTCCTCATATGCCCTTGCCGATTTACCCGTCTAGTATCTCAGCCTCCCCTCGCATAACTTCCTTTCGACCGATGTTGCTGCAGTGCAATCGTCACTGAGAACAGCCCATCCATGTTTTTTCGCCCGCGAGCTGTGCTGGTTCGCTCCACGGGAGGCACACGATGCAAAAACGCAATTTAGGCAACAGTTCTCTTCAGGTATCGGCGCTGGGGCTTGGCTGTATGAGCATGACCTCGGCCTATGGCCCGGCCGCCGACCGGCAGGCCATGATCAGCCTGATCCGCAGCGCGCACGAGCGTGGGGTCAACTTCTTTGATACCGCGGAAGCCTACGGCCCGTTCAGCAACGAAGAGCTACTGGGCGAAGCCTTGCAGCCGATTCGTGATCACGTGGTCGTCGCCACCAAATTCGGCTTCGATATCGACCTGATCAGCGGTGCCAGAGGCGCGGGCACGAACAGTCGCCCTGAGCATATTCGCGCCGTCGCCGAAGCGGCGTTGAAGCGTCTGCGCACTGACCGCATTGATCTTTTCTACCAGCACCGCGTCGACCCCGCCGTCCCCATCGAAGATGTCGCAGGCACCGTCAAAGACCTGATTGCCGAGGGCAAGGTCAAGCATTTTGGCCTGTCCGAGGCGAGTATCGATACCGTTCGCCGCGCCCATGCGGTGCAGCCGGTGACAGCTGTGCAGAGCGAATACTCGCTGTTCTGGCGTGGTCCCGAGCAGGACCTTCTGCCTGGGCTTGAAGCACTAGGGATCGGTTTCGTGCCATTCAGCCCACTGGGTTCGGGGTTCCTGACCGGAAAGATCGACGAGCACACGCAGTTCGATGCCTCGGACTTTCGCAGCGTCGTACCGCGCTTTTCCCAGGACGCACGCAAGGCCAACATGGCGCTGGTCGACGTCGTCAAGGCGGTTGCCCAGCGCAAGAACGCTACGCCTGCGCAAGTGGCGCTGGCCTGGCTGTTGGCCCAAAAGCCCTGGATCGTCCCGATACCCGGCACTACGAAACAACACCGTCTTGATGAAAACCTCGGGGCCGTCGAACTGGAACTGACTGCGGAGGACCTGCACATGATTCACGAGCAGACAGACCGCATCGCTCTGCTCGGTGATCGCCTGCCCGAAGCGGCGCTGAAGATGACCGGTCTGTGACCGCACATTGATCAAGGCTGCTGCCAATGCGCAGCAGCGTCCCTTCCCTGTCAGGAACTATTCCGATGAAAACCCTGATTGCCCTGCCTGTTGTCTTCTCGTTGGTCACCGGAGTGGCGCATGCCGAGCAGTCCGCGGACATCCGCATTACCCGTGGAGGCACGCAGCCTTCCATTCAAGGCAGCGCCGAAAACTTTACCGGCGCAGTGCGTGTTGACAGCCTTTTCAAGGCAGACAGTCCAGCCCGCATTGGCGGTGGCACCGTGACCTTCGAACCTGGCGCACGCACCGCCTGGCACACCCATCCGCTCGGGCAAACGCTCATCGTGGTTGCCGGTGTCGGCTATGTGCAAAAAGAAAGTGGGCCTCGTCAGGAAATACGTCCCGGGGACGTCGTCTGGATCCCACCGTCGGTACGCCACTGGCACGGAGCGACGGCCACCAACGGCATCACGCATATCGCGCTGGCAGAAGCTTTGGAAGGTAAAGCTGTTACATGGGCCGAAAAGGTCTCCGACGCAGAATACGAGGGCATGCGCCAATGACACCGTCGCTTTTCGGCTCAGTACTTCATCGCAGAGCCCGCCCACTGGCTGCTTTACTGGCAGCGTGCCTCGGGTTGGGAAATGTAACGGCCGCTGTCGCTCAGGAGCGTGCGACAGCGCCCGCCATGACAAAAACGACGCCACCGGCTGGCACGCTGTCTGGCAAGCAGCAAGCCATTCCATTGATCGCCGCGTTCATGGCGACCAGCGATATGCCAAAGCTTGACTCGGCGCTGAATCAGGGGCTCGACGCGGGCCTAACCATCAGTGAGGCCAAGGAGATTCTGGTTCAGCTCTACGCCTATGCCGGGTTTCCACGCAGCCTCAATGCGTTGGGCGAACTGATGAAAACGGTTGAGGCACGCAAACAGCGCGGTATTCAGGACGCAACCGGAAACGAACCCGGCCGGGCGATCCCCACAGGCGAGGCGTTGCGTGAGGCAGGAGTAGCCAATCAGACACGCATTTCCGGCGGCACCGTCAAAGGGCCTTTATTCGACTTCGCCCCTGTCATCAATCAGTTCCTGCAAACCCATCTGTTCGGCGACATCTTCGAGCGCGACAACCTCGACTGGCAAAGCCGCGAGCTGGCCACCGTCGGCGCCCTGGCAGCAACGCCGGGTGCCGAGCCGCAGTTGCGTTCCCATATGCTGGCAAGCATGAGGGTGGGTTTAAGCGCTGCACAGTTGCGCGAAGTGACCAACATACTTGCCGAACAGGCAGATGGAACCATCGCCAGACGCGCACGCGAGGCGCTGACACAAGCACTCGAAACGTCAAAGGACTGATCATGAACATGGCAAGAAACCTTCTGGCGCTTGCTATGGCGGGCATGCTGGCAGCCTGTGCGGTGAGTTCCAGCGAACCGGGCAATAACAGCGCGCCGCTGACGATCCAGAAACAAGGCAGCTTTACCGCCGGTGGCGAGATGATCACTGCACCGGGCACGTTCAACCCGCGCAAACCCATGCAGCCCGATGGCCAGACTTACCACGGGGACCATGCCTATGTGTTTTATCAAGTGCCGGTCAACGCACGAAAACTGCCAATCGTCATGTGGCACGGCGCAGGTCAGTTCTCCAGGACCTGGGAAACTACCGCTGATGGCCGTGAGGGTTTTCAGAATATATTTCTGCGGCGCCGGTTCGGCGTCTACCTGATCGATCAGCCGCGCCGCGGCGACGCCGGTCGCAGCATGGTCGAGGCAACACTCAAACCCACACCGGACGAGCAACTCTGGTTCAACCAGTTTCGCATCGGCCTGTGGCCCGAGTACTTCAATGGCGTGCAGGTTGCTCGTGATCCCGGCACACGCGAGCAGTTTTTCAGGGCCATGACGCCAAACACCGGGCCATTCGATATGAACGTCATCTCTGACGGGGTATCGGCAATATTCGACAAGATCGGCCCCGGCATTCTGTTCACTCACTCCCAGGCGGGCGGCCCGGGCTGGCTGACGGTCATCAAGAACGAAAAACCCGCCATAAAGGCGGGTTTTTTCTTGTTCAATGGCATTGCCTGGCAGCGTTGAAATACTGTCTGGCTCCACGAGCTGGACTTGAATAGAAGTATAGGCACCCAAAAATCACAAACGCTTATGCGAAAAACAACGCGCTAAACACGGTCTATGTACTTGGCTCCGCAGGCCCAATGGGCTGCGAAATCGGCAGAGCGCACTGCAGGATTACAACTCAGGATATCGAAAGTCGCCAACCGGTGAACATCGAACGGATCTTCGGCGACCATTCGTTGAATGTCCGCGATGTGTTCACCGTGCGCAAGGATGAAGCCCCCGTTCCCATCGGCGAGAGGGCCGGCAAACAGTACAGTTCCGGACTGTATATAGTTGACCAGCCACGCTTTGTGGGCGTCCAGATGAGCGTTGACTTCCTCAGCAGGACGAAGGTAAGTAAGTTTGATAGCAAATAGCATAAAATCAAGCCTCCAGACTGGGTGAGTTATTGAGCAGGGACTGACAACCCTGCAATGACAGCGGACATTGCAGCGGTTGCTTTTTCAACGCCCTGATCTCGTACTGGTTGGCCTCTGGAAACGCCCTCAGCGCGGATGAAGTGGACATCGCTAATTCCCAGAAAACCAAAAAATGCCCTGAGATAGCTTTCCTGGAAGTCCATTTTTTGCAGTGGTCCGTCCGCGTAGAATCCCCCACGAGCCGAGACCACGATGACGCGTTTGCCGCCGGACAAACCTACAGGGCCATGTTCTGTGTATTTAAAAGTTCGTCCGACCTGAGCGATCCTGTCCAGCCAGGCCTTTAGCTGGCTCGATACGCTGAAATTGTACATAGGAGCACCGATAACCAGCACATCGCTCGCCAGGAACTCCATAACCAGGATTTCTGACAGTTGATGCTCCTGCAGAATGGCCTCCGGAAAATCATTGATCCCGGTTTGCCGGAACCCTGCTGCAATAGGACCCGTGAGATGCTTCAACTCATCATCGACCAGGTCTCGGTACTTCACATGAGCCTCGCGGTGGCTGCCTTGAATGTGTGCAACAAGGGTCGAGGAAAGTGCACGGGTTATGGAGTTGCTGCCCATTATGCTTGAGTCAATATGCAGTATTTTCATGCTTGAGGCCCTTGAGATAAGTAATGGTTGTTGTCAAAAAAGCCGTGAACACTTTTCATCGTCCGGCTTCTCTGGCGGCGTGATCAATGAACTTGGCTACCGTATCGGGATGAGAAACTAGTGACAGATGGCTGGATCGAATTGATAAGGTCTGCGCTCCAATCTGTTTCGCGATAGCCCGCTGTACCGACGGTAAAAGCGCCTTGTCATCCGTTGTTTGCAAGTACCAGCTTGGCTTGTCGTGCCACGCCGCGTGCTGGATCTTCTCCGCGAAACAGGCTGCTGCGATAGGCTGTTGGACTGATGCAAGCAACTGCGCTTTTTTCATCGGCAAGTCCGCCGCCATGACGAGATGAAACTGCGCGGGATCGTCCAGCCAAAGCCAACCCTCCTCATCGGGTGTCAGGCCAGTCATAGGTGCATTCAGTCGCTGCAGGAGGCCCGCTGCTGATTCACCGCTGTCGGGCACCAGAGCGGAGAGATAGACCAGGCCCTTCACATTGGAGGCGTTACCGGCCTGTGTTATCACGGTGCCAGCCCATGAGTGCCCTACCAGGAGCACGTCGCCTTTTTGTCGGCGAAGCACGCGCTGCGTTGCCAAAACGTCATCTTGCAATGAGGTCATCGGGTTCTGCACTGCGGTGACGTAATAGCCCATGGCGGTCAGTTGCTTAATCACCGACGACCAGTTCGAGCCATCGGCAAATGCGCCATGTACCAGCACGATGTTGCGCACAGTGCCGTTAGGCAACGCAGCCATGGCCGGGCCACTGGAGAACAACAGCGATAAACCCAAGGCCAGGCCAAGCCGGCTCAGCCAGCTCAGCCAGCTCAGCCAGCTCAGTTGACTGGGACGTTTCTCTTCTTGACGCATGGAGTTCGTGTGGAGCGGCAGTTTCATGTCGGAGCGCCGTTGCAAATGACTGTGCACAGCTTAAGCAGGCCCAACTGGAACTGTTAGATAACAAATAGGCCACACTTCATGCAAAACTCGCCAACTTGATTGCCAAAGCAGGATTTGCCATGCGCATTGCGATTGTTGCTGTGGAAGGTAGCTTGATGTCCGCCATCACTGGGCTGGCTGATTTGTTCTGGATGACCAATCAGGCGCTGAAATCACCACCGCCCGGGTTGGCTTCGGAAATGAGGGCCAAGATCGATGTTGAATTTGAGACGATCATCGTCAGTTCGGATGGCAAGGCGCTGCGCGATCCTCAGGGCAGACTGATTCCCGTTGATGCAGACTTTTACACCGCGGGGTCTTTTGATGCAGTCCTCGTTACCGGCATGGCCTTGGGCCCGGATAAATTGCCGCCCACGTCCGACTCCCTCAAACGCGCGGCGGATTGGCTCAAAGTGAACCACCAACAAGGCGTACTGGTCTGTGGGGCGTGCGCGGGTACGTTTGTTCTGGGAGAGGCTGGGCTGCTCGACAACAGACGTTGCACCACTACCTGGTGGCTGCATCACGCTTTCAAAAAACGATTTCCAAAGGCTCAGCCCGTGTGGGGCGCTGCGGTGGAGCAGCAAGACGGCATCATTACCACTGGAGGGCCGTTGTCCTGGATTGATCTAGCCCTCTACGTGATCAGGTGCCTGGCCGGTGCCGATGTCGCCAGGTTGACCGCAGATATTTCTGTGACCGACAGCTTGCCACTGCCTCAACTGGTTTATGCACCCCGCGGTTTTATAAATAGTGCTGATCCGCTGCTTCTGGAAACCGAGCAAATCATTCGCCATGCCAGACCCGGGCTGACGGCTGAAGAGCTCGCCAAAATGTTGAATCTGAGCGAGCGGACAATGCATCGACGATTCAAGAAATTAACCAATGAGTCGCCTAAAGAGCTCATTACCCGAGTGAGGATAGAAACGGCTTGCGTCCTCCTCCAGACACCGGGAGCCAGCATTAAACAAGTGGCACTCAAGTGCGGCTACAACGAGGATACCTCGTTCCGACGGGCTTTCATTCAACTTACCGGGATGACGCCTGCGGATTACAAGCGCAGGTCTAAAGCGCAGTCCTCCGATGCGAGCGGATCAACGACGCGTTCGGTGCAGACGTAAGATTCATTTCTGGTACTGGAGGCGATTTAAAAACTACTCAAGGTGTTTTCTCAGCCAAGTCCATGAATTGTCGCGTTGCCAGCGCTCGGCGCCAAAACGAAAAAACCCGCCAGAAGGCGGGTTTTCGGTGTTTCAAAGATTTTTAAAGTCTTCTCTGAAACCTTGTCTGGCTCCACGACCTGGACTCGAACCAGGGACCCAGTGATTAACAGTCACTTGCTCTACCAACTGAGCTATCGCGGAATGAGCGCTATGTTACTGATTAGGAAAAGGAAGTCAAGCGAGGGGCTGAAAAATTTTCTGCGTGCGGCTTACGCGATATCGGTTGTTCCTGATGCACCCACGGGAGAGTACCTCTAGCGCCTTACGCGACACGGGACGCAGCTGATCGTACTGAAGTTGGCACTTCTGTCACATCAAGAAACATCTATCCCGGTCGACATCTGAGTCAGGTAATTCCTTTCCTACGGATCAGGTATAACAAAAAAATGGCCTCGCTCAAGACAGTACAAGCTCGCTACACCGCAACCTTCGTAGGATTCATGGCGCTGGTCATTGTTCTGACGGTTTATGGCATCGGTCAGTTCGTGTCCCCCAGGCTTACCGCCAACGATGAAAACATGCTGACCGCAAAGGCGGCAGACATCAGCAATGAGATCAAGACCGAGTTGGCCCGCGTACAGGCGCAGGCGCGGGTGATCACCGAGCTGGTGCCGCAGCTGTCCAGTGACGATATCGACCGCCTGCTGCCGTTCATGGTCAACCAGTACGGCGAAGCCAAGGTATTCGGCGGCGGGATCTGGCCTTTGCCGAACGTGCGCACGCCCGGTCGTGCCAAGCACAGCACCTTTTACCATCGCGATGCGTCGGGCAAGTTGATCGTCAACACCCATTGGAACTCGCCTGAGTCGCTCAACTATTTCGAACAGGGCTGGCACAAAGGCGGCTTGAACTCCCCTGCTGGCCAATGCGCCTGGGCGCCCGCCTATCAGGATGCCGCCAGCCCGGAACCGCGCACCAACTGCGCCATGGCCATTACCAAAGACGGACAGCCTTGGGGCGTGTCGACCATCGACGTGACGCTGGGCTTCTTCAACAAGCTGGTTGAAGCCAAAGAGCAGGAAGTCCATGGCCGGATCATGATCATCGAGGCCGATGGCAAGATTCTGTCCAACGTACCGGGCAGCAGCGACAAGATCGTGCTGCGCAATGTCTCCGAACTGGCGGCGCAATCACCGTTCATCAATGGCATCAAGTCGGCACTCGCCGTCAAAGGTACTGGCACCTCGCGTCTGACCTACCAGAACAGCGATGGCGAAGAATCAACGCTGTTTCTGATGCCGGTTGCTGGAACGCCTTGGCTGCTGGCCGTTTCGCAAAACACCGACCTGCTGAAAAGCCAGAGCGAAACCGTCCTCAAGACCCTGGCCTGGCTGCAGATCCCGATGGTTCTGGTGCTGCTGGTGCTGATGATCGTTGCGTTGCGCACGCTGATGAACCGTCTGGGCGTGCTCAAAACCAACATCGACACGCTGTCGGCCGGTGACGCCGATCTCACCCGGCGCATTGCCGTCAAAGGGCACGATGAAGTGGATCAAGTGGGTGAGTCGGTCAACAACTTCATTGCCTACCTGCAACGCATGATGCTCGACGTCAGCAGTTCCACCAGCGAGATTGCCAGCGGTATCGAACAACTTCGCAGTCAGGCGGGCGTTACCAATGCCATTCTGATCCGTCACGCCAACGAAACCGATCAGGCCGTTACTGCGATCACCGAGATGTCCTCCACCGCGGACGAAGTGGCCCGCAGCGCGGCGCAGACCGCAAGCTTCACGCAGTCGGCCAACGAGAACGCGCAGGTATCGAAAACCGTTGTTGCAGACGCTTCTGACAGCGTGAATGCACTGATCAGCGAGGTCGATTCGGCCACCAGCAAAGTGCAGTCGATGGAGCAGGACGCCAAGCGCATCAACGCGGTGCTGGCGGTGATTGGCGAAATCGCCGGGCAGACCAACCTGCTTGCGCTTAACGCCGCCATTGAAGCCGCGCGCGCCGGCGAACAGGGTCGTGGCTTCGCGGTCGTGGCCGATGAAGTGCGCGCCCTCGCCGCTCGCACCCAGGCCAGCACGTCGGAGATCAACGAAATGCTCGGCAGCCTGCAACAAGGCGTCAGCGCCGCAGTAGCCGCGATGGAAAAAACCCGTCAGAGCTGCCAGACCACGGCGGGCAAAACCACTGCCGTAACAAGCGGCCTGGATGACATGACTCGCTCGGTTCTGCAGATCAACGACCTGAGCACGCAAATCGCCACAGCGGCCGAGGAGCAAAGCGCGGTGTCCGAGGAAATCAGCCGTAACATCATTGCCGTTCGCCACATCGTCGAAGAACTGGTCGAAGGCGGCTCCAGCAACGAACGCAGCACCGCTGCCCTTTCCGAGTCCAACACTCGCCTGATTGCGCTGGTACGGCGCTTCAAGGTCAGTTAAAACCTCTGCGGGCCTGCCGCAGCATGCGTCAGGCCGCTGTCTATTTGATCCGGTAGTGGAAGGTATTCTTCACCCCGGACACGCTCACCGCCCTGCCCTCGACAACCCGTGGCTGATAACGAAAAGTTTGCGCTGCGGCCAGTGACGGACGGATAAACAGTGGATGGCACGCACCCTGCACTTGCGGGTTGACCACCGTGCCTTGCGGCGACACGTCGTAGACAACCGTGCAATCACCCTCGATGCCTTTTTCCAGCGCCCGTTCGGGATAGTCTGGAGCCTCCTTGCTGAGTGGCTGATACTGGCTGCTGTCAGCGGCGGCCTGCTGTTGTGCTGATTGCTGCGCCTGGCGGGCGCGCTCGGCAGACTGACGCGCCTGTTCGGCCTGACGTTGTTGCTCAACCTGCTGACGTTGCTGTTCGGCCAGACGCTGCTGTTCCTGGCGCTTTTGCTGCTCGGCTTCGTGCAGGCGCTGAGCACTCTGTTGCTGTTCGCGCACGCGCTTTTGCTCGTCAACGCGCTTGCGTGCCAACGCCGCCTGTTCGACCTGGCGCTGCGGCTCTGCCTGCGGTTTTGCAGCTTCCACCGGCTGGGTGATCGGCAGCGAGGCCGGTGCAGGTGGCGGCAGCTGAACAGGCTCGACAACCGGCGCAGCGGCGACTGGAACCTGCTTAGGCGCTGGCGGCAAAATCACTAATTGCGTGGTCAGGGTTCTGGTCTGTGCAGGCGTTGCTTCGTGCGGGCTCCAGCCGAACATAAGCCCGCCCAGCAGCGCGCCATGCAATGCCAGCGCGATGGCAGCGGCCAGGCCATTGCTGCGCAGCCAGGGCCCATTCACCCATTCGCGGCGCGGCATGTGGTAATCGAGGGCCAGGGTGTTCATTGCGGGGCCTCGGTCACCAAGCCCAACTGCGTTACACCACTGCGTTGCAGCGCCGCCATGGCGGCGACTACCCGGCCATAATCAGCCTTGTCATCAGCACGGATGAACACTTGCGTGTCCTTGCGCTCGGCAACCAGTCGGGCAATGCGCTCCTGCATGTCTTCAAGGCTCGCGGCCTGATCGGTCTGCGCCTGAGTATCGACCGTGTCGCCCAGGTTCCAGTAGTAGCCGCCCTGCGCCTTGACGGACAGGGTCACGATACGTTGCCGGGTATCGCTGGCGAGTGCTTCGCTGGCGACTTTGGGTAACTCGATTTTCACGCCTTGGGTCAGCATCGGTGCCGTGACCATGAAAATTACCAGCAGCACCAGCATCACGTCGATATAGGGCACGACATTCATTTCGGCTTTCGGGCCATGTTTGCGTTGCGGTTTGACCAGCATGACAAGTCCTCAGGCCGCAGCGGCCATGTTGCGGGTCAGGCCTTGCAAGGTGCGGTTCAGGCGCACCTGCAGTTCATTGCCGAAGCTGTAGTAGCGGGCCGTGAGCGTCTGGCCACGCGCGGCAAAGCGGTTGTAGGCGATAACGGCAGGAATGGCGGCGAACAGGCCGATGGCCGTGGCAATCAAGGCTTCGGCAATACCCGGCGCGACCGTCGACAGTGTGGCCTGCTGCACTTGAGACAGGCCGATGAAGGAATTCATGATCCCCCAGACCGTGCCGAACAGGCCGATATAGGGGCTGACCGAACCGACCGTGGCGAGAAACTGCAGGCCTTTTTCCAGTTGCAGCTCCTGCTCGCTGATCGCGACCTGCAATGCGCGTTCGACGCCTGACAGCACCACGTCAGGCTCGATGCCGGGACGTGGCTTGAGTTGCACGTACTCGGCATAACCGGCGTTGAAGACGCGCTCGATACCGTCAGCGCCCTCTTGAGCCGAACGGCTCTCGGCGTACAGCGGTGACAGCTCTGCCTCACCGCGAAAGCGCTGCTGAAACGCATCCAGTGTCCGCTCGTAATGGCCCAGCGCAAGACTGCGCTGAATGATCAGGTACCAGCTGACCAGCGAAGCGAGCAACAAAATCAGCATCACGGCCTTGACCAGCAGGCTGGCATCGCTGATCAGGCCCAAGATGGTCATGTGTTCGAGGGTGGCGTGCATCGTGGTAGTCCTCTGTAATGGAACGAATGATTAGCACCGCTTGATGACAAACGACTTACGGCAGCTTCAAGGTTTTCATCACCTCGGCCCACGGCACGAACTTGAAGTTCTGCGCCTGCTCGGGCATGCGTTTGCGCCCGTCCTGAACCACCAGCATGCCTTTGCTCCAGGGTCCGCCGAGGTTCATGGAGGTCACTTCGATGCCGTCGGTTTCCGAGGTACCGTCAATCCCCGCGTTCGCGTTGAGACCGACCCGAAAAGCGCCGCGCAGTGCGTAAGGCGGCTCGGCGTCGACCACCACGTAACTGTCGTTACCCTGACTGGAGATCACCAGATAGTCATGGTTGTCACTCTGATACAGCGCCAACCCCTCGACATCGGCATGCACCGCCTCGCCCACCTTGATCACACTGGAAAGCGTCGCAGGCTGATCGGCGCGCGCATCGACTTCCCAGACGCCAACGTCCTCTTCACCGAGAAACAAGCGCTGACGCTGGTCATCGGCCACGCAGCCTTCCGGCTGGGTGTCGACCTTGAAGCGGCGTACCAGCTCGCCTTTCGCCTTGCCATCGGACGCGCTGAGCCGATACTGGAGAAAGCTGCCGTCTTTACCGTTGGCGAAGGCGTACAGCTCGCCACTGGCAGGTTTGAACAGGCAGACGCCATAGATTTCCGCCAATGGCGTGGGGATCTCTCCCGCTTCACGAATGACGCCGCTGGCCCGGTCGATGCTGAACAGGCTCAGGCTGTTGTGATCCCGGTTACTGGCCACCGCCAGATCGACGCTTTTCTTGCCGAGCATGAAGCCTGGGCGTATGTCGACGTTGTTCAGGCGGCCTACCGGCAACTCCTGCAACTGCTTGCCACTCAGGTCATAAGCCAGCAGGCCCTGTTTTTTGTTGGTGCCCAGCACGCGGCTGAGCGCCGGATTTTTCGGGTGGACCCAAATGGCCGGGTCGTCGGCGGCATCACCCTGACGCCCGACCGGCTGGCTCTGACTCGCCGCCATGACAGTCGGCAACGGCTTGGCGACAGTCACCGGTTTGGGCGACCAGTTCAGTTCACCCTGATACAGGCGCTCGCCGTCATTGTCGTTAAGCAACACCTGCAAGCTGTTCTTGCCCTCACGCACAGAAAGCCCTTCCGGCTTTTTCAGGCTCATCAGCGACAGATCGGCCACCGGCGTCCAGTTCTCCAGCGATTCCTGCTGCTGATAGAGATGCAATGCCTTGCCTTTCGGGTCCAGCGCCAGCAAACCGCCCGGAACAATGGCCATTGCCCCCGCCGCCTGTTTCAACTCGCCAAACGGTTCGCGCAGGGCCACAGGCTGACGCGCGACGTCGGCCTCGGGGTGCGCCGGGTAGGCCCACCAACCAATGTTTTGTTCATTGACGAACAACTTGTGCGCAGCGTCGTCAACCTGACAAAACTCGGCTTTGGGTGGTAGCGGCAGGTTACGCACCAGGCGTGGCGCGTCGTTCAGTTGGTTATCTGCGCCAATCAGCCATTGTTCGCCCTTGCCCTCTTCGCCCACCAGAAACACAAACAGGTTGCTGGCGTCATCGCGGTAAAGGCACAGACCGGCCACTGAATAATCGCGTGCAGGCAGATAAACCGGCTTTGACCAGTGTGCTCCGGTCGGATCGAGCTGGGTCAGCATGGCCTGCTGGCGGGCATTATCCAGCGTTGCAATGAGCACACTCGAGCCTGTAGTACGGCTGTCGAGCCCTTGGAACGACCCCGGCATTTTCGCCAGCTCGCGGCCCTGCTCATCCAGCAGCAACAGCCCGGCCTTGACGCTCGCGGCCAGACGGCGGGTGCCGTCACTGCCCGGCAGAAAGGTTGCGGATTGAGCCTTGAACGATGCATTTTCGGCCCAGCGTGTCAGGTTCAGGTCCAGCGGCGGCGACGCGTGCGCAGCCCCGGCCGCAAGGCAAAGCAATAGCGCCAGGCACGCTGGCTTGGGTGATAACGAAATGATCATGAACGGTTGAATCCTTTGAATGAGCGCGTCAGGTCGATCAGAAGTGAGTGAAGGTCAGGCCGACTTTGTAGGTCGGGCCGTATTCTTCGTACTGGCCGTTGTAGGCTCGATGACCGCTGTAGACGAAATACGGCTGATCGGTGAGGTTCTGCGCCTCGAAGCTGACCTTGAGGTTCTTGGTCAGTGAATAGCGGGCGCTGAAATCGACGAAAGTCTGCGCATCCACGTACTGGTCGTGGTCCTTGTCGCCGATCGACGCCAACTCGTAGAGATAGGCCGATTTGTAGTTGGCGGACAGACGCAGACTCAGCTTGTCGTTCTCCCAGCCGAGCATGACGTTACCGACGGTTTTCGACTGGCTGGGCAAGTCGATGTCGCGCTTGCGGTTGGTGCCGGTGCTCTGGTCGAAACCGTTGATGCTCGCGTCGGAACGGCTCAACGTGGCGTTGGCGCCCAGCAGCAGACCGTTCCATGGCGATGGCAGCCAGTCGAGCTTTTGCGAATAGGCCAGTTCCAGGCCATAGAGCTTGGCCTTGTCGCCGTTGGCGTAGGTGTTGGCTTCGGAGAAGTTCGCCCACTGCCCGGTGCCCGCCAGGTCGGTGTTGTAGACGAAATTCTGGATGTCCTTGTAGAACACGAACGCCGACACCGTCCCCGCTCGGCCCATGAAGTGTTCGATGCCCAGGTCAAGGTTGCTCGACTCCAGCGGCTTCAGATTCGGGTTACCGAAAGAGGCTTCGCCATCGTCGATCACAAAGCCCGGCGCCAGTTGCCCGAACGTCGGGCGCACCACGGTTTTGGTCCAGGCGGCGCGCAACTGGGTGCTCTTGTCGATCTGATAACGGGCATGCAGACCTGGTAACCAGTGGTGATAGCGGCGGTTGGTGGTACTGGACTCGAACGCGCCATCGCGCACACCGGTGCCCTTGGCGTCCATTTCCGTGCCTTCGTAACGCAGGCCGGCGATGAAGCGCCACTTATCGACATCCAGGGTATTCATGAAATAACCGGCATTGATGTCTTCGTTGATCTTGAAGTCATTGGCGCGGCTTTCAGCCTCATCGTAGGCGTTATCAGCGTTCAGGCCGCCGATCAGGCCCTTGATCGCAGTGGGACTGATGCCGCTGCCGAAATTGCCCAGTCGATAGTCGATGGTGCCTTTCTGAAACTGTGTCAGGTTGAGTTGCTGGTCGCTGATACCCTGGTCATCGAAATCTTCGTATTTCCAGACTTCCAGATCGTTGCTTTTGTCGCGTCGGCTGACCTTGCCGCCAAACTTGAACTGCGAGGCATAGCCCTTGAAGTCGTAATCGCGGGCCAGGTCGAGGCGCACGTTCTTCTCGGTGTCTTTGGTGTACTGCTTTTCCCGGTCGACCTTGTCCAGGGTAAAGTTCGAATTGTCGTAAAACGAGGGATCGACGATGGGCCTTGGCTTGTCGCGGTCGTAGAAACCGGTGTCGGCAAAATCATCGTTGCCCACGAATGTGGCCCCGGCAATATGGCTAGGGCTGTCTTCACTGGACTCGCTGTAACCGGCCTGGCCGCTGAGCGTCCACAGGCCGACCATACGTTCGCCACCAAACACGTAGGACTGGATTTCTTGGGTTTCGGTGCGCGCCTTGAGCTTGCGCGTGCCTTCGGCATCGCCGGTCTGCCCTGCGCTCTGGGCATTGGCAAATTCGAAACCGTTGGTGGTGCGCACCTCATCATCCTTGAAACGGCTGTACAGGGTGCGCAGGTAGTATTTGCTGAGGTCATCGGGTTTGTAATCGAAGTTAAGACCACCCCCGGTGCGCTCGCGGCTGATGTCGTAGTCGCGTTGTTCAAACGATTGCAGTCGCGAGCCGTCCCAGTCTCCGCCGGTCTCGACGTTGTCGGAGCCGAAATCACGCTTCTGCCAGCTCAGTGCTGCCGCCACACCGAAGTTGTCGATGCCGTCGCCAAGGCTGAAACGATTGCTCGCCGCGCCGGAAAACTTGGGGCTGGTCTGGTGGGTGTTCTTGTCGTAGCTGGCTTCGCTGCTGCCGGTGTAGAACAGCCCTTTGTGGTCGAAGGCAGAGAGGCTTTCGACATCGACTGTACCGCCCAGCGAGTTGGCGTCCATGTCCGGGGTCAGGGTTTTGATCACTGACAGTGACTGCACCAGTTCGGCAGGCAGCACATCCAGCGCTACGGCGCGTCGGCCACTTTCCGGGGCGGGCACCAGCGTGCCGTTGATGGTCACGCTGTTGAGGTCGGGCGCCAATCCCCGAACAGTGACAAAGCGCCCCTCGCCCTGATCGCGCTCGACGCTGACGCCCGGCATGCGTTGCACTGCTTCGGCGACGTTCTGGTCCGGTAACTGTGCAACGCCGTCGGCATGCACCACGCTCTTGATACTGTCGGAGCTGCGTTGCTCCTTGAGCGCGTTGTCGATACTCGCCGCCTGCCCGACCACTTGCACATGCTCGGTGGTATCGGCTTCGGCCGCCTGCAAACGTTCGCTGGCAATGGCAAATGCCAGCGCGCTGAGTGTGAAGCCGACCAGTTGAGCCCTGCTGCGACGCCTGTGCATGTTAAGTCCTCCCCCATAATCCCGACAGGCCAGGCAAATGACCCGGCAACTGGAGGCGCAAGCTAGAGTCGCGCAGTGACGGTTCTGTGACAGGTAACGGGCGCAGGGGCTGAAAGCACGGGGTTTTAGGGCGACTGGGCAAGTAAATGAGCTGATTTGACTTTCAGGCGGGGCTGGGCGGAATCAAAAGCCGATGTGCATATGACTCTCGTTCCAACGCTCCGCGTTGGAATGCACTTCGTGACGCTCTGCGTCACACAGCGGTTCTGCGACATCAGGTGGATTGAGGTTCGACTCAGGTCACCTTTTCGCCCCTCGGCGAGTTACTTTGACGGGCCAAAGTAACCAAACCCCCTCGCTCCTGTTTCCGGCCCGACTTCGTCGGGTTCCTTCGCCCTGTCACTGATCCGGGGGTCGCCGCAACGTGCCATCCATGGCCCGGTGCGGCTAGCCTGGCGTCCTGCCAGGCTACCCCCGGATCAGCGCCAGGACTCAGCCGTCACTTACGTCGCAATCTGCGTCGCCAGTGCCACCGTGATCGACCTCCTGCAGACGCTGCATGCCATTGTGCTGCTCCGGAGACTTGTGACGCAAAGCGTCACGAACCGCATGCATTCGGCAGGCGAACCAGCCGGGGTGGCGGTCAGGCGCGTAGAAAAAACCTGCAACACACGTGAGCTGATTCGACCTTTCGCGGTCCGCGTTACCCGTCACCGAAGTGTCATGTACATCTGTTCTGCTGGCCGATAACCAGCAGCTCGGGAGCCGTCTTTTCATGTTCAGGATCATCCAACCCCATCGCTGGAAACTCGCTGCGCTGATGGTCGCCTCCAATCTGGGCCTGTTGGCCTTTCTGGCATTTGGCAACGTCAAGCAGGTCAGCGAATGGCAATGGCTCGACATCGTCGGCGAAGGCGGCTCTGCGCTGCTGTCGCTGGTCTGGCTGTTTCTGGTGTTCAAGAGCCGGCCGGCCGGTCGGGTCACCAATTACCTGTCGACGGGCCTGAGCTGTGTGTTCTTCTCGTGGTGGATCGACGCGCTGGACGAGTTCATTCGCCTGCCCAGCCAGATCCATTGGGGACACTGGCTGGAATCCGGACCGATGCCAATCGGCCTGATCCTGCTGACCCTCGGTATCTACCACTGGCATCGCGAGCAACTGGCGATCAGTGCGCAGATGGAAAAGCGCGAGCGTGGCTTTCGTGAGCATCGGCTGTACGACAAGCTCACCCCGCTGGGCAGTGCCGACTATTTGAAACGCCAACTGGTCGTCAGCCTGGAACAGAGCCTCTGCCAGCAGCAACCGTTGTCGCTGCTGGTAGTGGACGTGGATGACTTCAGCGCGATCAATAACGCATTCGGGCATGCCGAGGGCGATGAGGTTTTATCCGCGCTCAGCCATCTGCTGGTACTCAACCTGCGCCGCCAGGACCTGCTCTGCCGTCTGGCGGGCGACCGCTTTGTGGTGTTGTTGCCCAATACCGGAGAGAGTCAGGCGAAACTGCTGGCGCTGGAGCTGCAGCAGGCGGTTGCCAGCCTGGCGCACAAGACCCGGCAACAGGGTGAACGCATTCAACTGTCGGCCAGCGTGGCGGTGGTCATGGCCCTCAATGAAACGCCGGACAACCTGCTGCGTCGCCTCAACCTGTCGCTGGCCCGCGCCCGACGTCCCCTGACCCGTACTGCCTGAGCGACTGCCGTGACCCTCAAAAGTGACTGGTACGAAGCCGACAGCCGCTTCATCCCCGGCCATTACCAGCCGGCTACGCTGATTGATCTGGCCTTGTCGCGCGGGATCGACAGCCATCGCCTGCTCAAAGGAACCGGCCTGTTCTACGAAGACATCGTTGCGGGCAAGACGCGGCTCAGTGCGCAGCAATTCTTCGTTCTGATCGGTAACGCACAGCGCCAGATGGAGGCCGACGACACCAGTTTTCTGTTCGGCCAGCGACTGTTTCCCGGCCATTACGGCGCTGCAAGCCATGCGCTGCGTCATGCGCAAAACCTGCATCAGGCGCTGGAAATCCTCATCCACCAGCATGCGCTGCTCAGCCCGTTGCTGACGCCGCGCCTGGAGCTGGACGAGCATTTTGCCTACCTTTACTGGCTGGACAGTTGCGGCGCGGGCGAACAGCAACGCTTCCTGCTGGAGGCCGGTATGACTGCACTGGTGGCGATGAGTCAGCTGCTCAGCGGGGAACGCCTGCCGTGGGAGTGCAGTTTCTGTCACGAGGAACCGCGCTACATCGAACAATACTGGGTGCATCTGGGCGAGAACACGGCATTTGGCCGCCCGCTGGACATGATGCGCCTGCCCCGGCATTACCTCACCCGCGCATGGCCAGGCGCATCGCCCATCGCCGTGCAGGTCGCACAACAGGAGGCCGCCGGACAACTCGCTGCACTGGGTATGCCATTCAGCCTGCTGGACCGGTTACACCAGCACCTGCGTGACAACGTGCGCCAGGCTACCAGCCTGGAACAGGTTGCACATGCCTTCGCCATGAGCCCGGCTACGCTGAAGCGCAAGTTACACAAACACGGCACCAGTTTTCAGGCCCAGCACGACCTGGCGCGCAAGCATGTCGCGCTGTACCTGTATCAGATCAAGGGGCTGAGCAACGAGGCTGTGGCGGACTACCTGAACTTCAACGATCCGGCCAACTTCCGCCGCTCGTTCAAACGCTGGACCGGCAGTACACCGACCTTGATCCAGCGCCTGTTCAATTTCGACTGAACAGGCTTCAGCGCTGGACACACAACTTGTAACCCAGGCCATGAGCGGTATGCAGCAACGGCGTCTCGTGGTCGCCATCCAGCACCCGCCTGAGGATATGAATGTTGCTGCGCAGGCTACTGCTGTTCGGGGCATCACGCCCCCAAAGCACCTCTTCCAGCTCGGATCGCTTCACGATATGGGGACTTTTGCGCATCAGCAATTCCAACAGTTTCATGTTGGTCGGGTTGAGCTTCAAAGGCACACCGTTGCGGGTTATCTCAAGGGTATCCAGATCGAAGTGCAGGTCAGCGACCACCATTACCCGGTTATCCTTGCGCTGGCGTCGGCCCACCACCGCTTCGACCCGGGCGAGCACCTCGGACATCGCGAACGGCTTGGTGATGTAATCATCGGCACCCACCTTGAAGCCGGTAAGACGGTCATCCAGCTCATCCCGCGCACTGAGCATTACAATGGCGACTTCCGACTTCGAATACTGGCGCAGACTGCGGCAGATCTGATTGCCGTCAATGCCCGGCAACATGATGTCGAGAATGATCGCGTCGAAGCGCTTCGACGCCGCCAGGTGCAGCCCGCTCAGGCCGTCCAGCGCACCTTCTACCGCGTGCCCCCTGAGTTCGAAGAATTCCAGCAGGTTATCGTGAATGTCACGGTGGTCTTCAATAACCAGAATGTTCATTGCAGCGCCTTCTTGTTTTCTACCCGGCCGAGCGGGACCCTGTTGCCATTGAATCGGCAGGTTGAGTAAAAAATTCATCACGCCGACCGGAAACTGCGGCGTTACGAATTGGCTGTTGCAACCTGGATCGTCCATAAAAGCACAGTGCGACCAGCAGCGTGCTCAGCCACACCACGATACCCGCCCAGAACGTGTGCGACATAAAGTGCCAGCCTTGCAGCACCCGCGTAGTGCCGTAGATCATGCCGAGCACGAGAATGCCTGCCAGCAGGATCCTGGAATGCTGCCAGCAATAGCGCCGAGCCACGAAGTACAAGGCCAGCAGACTGAATGCGCTTGACGCATGACCGCCTGGCCAGCAACGCCCGGCACCGGCTTCATGCAGAAAATTGAAGTTTCGGAACCACTCGATGTGCGCCTCGCTGCCACCGTACAAGGTGGTTTCAACGGGGCAGTACACACTGGTGTGGCTTTTCAGGTAATGGATCATGCCGGTGCTTAGCGCAAAGGCAACGATCACGAAAAAAAAGTCCAACCGATGCCTGCGCGTAAAGCGCAGAAGCGCCTCTGTCCGGGAACCCGACAGGCGCCTCATGAAGCGCGAACCGGCCTTTTTTTCCAGTAAAGGCCAGATAAACGACAGCATTGCACCAATGATCGCCAACTCTCCGGTCCAGTCCGGGATGATTCGCGTCCACTTGTGCGTGATGGTCTCGAACAGGTGCATCTGCCCGATGGGAAATACGCCGGCTGCCGAATCAAAAAACAGGTCACTCAACTGTCGGTCAATACTGGTCAGGTCGAATGTCACGAAGACCAGTAGAGCGAAAAACACGGGCACACCCAGATTGACGGCGTAAAACCGCAGCCTGGGGCTGGAAGATGTCATCAATTGAATTGCTCGCTGTTGAGGTTTGCCCATTGCCCGGAAGTCAGCGAGCCGAGAATTTTCGGCCGGTGGGTACCATCCATCTGCACGAAAAATGCCTGAGCGTACTCACTTGAACGCTCGCCGCCGATCACGCCGATCTTGCGTTCGAACTGGTCGATACAGCCGCTATGCGTCACCAGCACCAGATTTTCGCCACTGACCTTGTGGTCTTCCACGACCTTCATGAAACCGCCGTCGCAGTCGTTGATCCAGTCCTGAGCGGCCACGGAATGGCCTGCCAGAAGTTGTGCAGTCTGTTGAGTGCGGGTCTTGGGGCTGGCGATCATGCGCACATGGTCCATGCCCATTTTCTGCAAACCGGCGCCCACGGCCAGTGCCGCATCCCGCCCGTTGGAGGTAATGCCGTCAGCATCGCTCATGCAAGGGTTGCTAGAGCGGTCGCAGCGTTCGGCGTGCCGAACCATCACCACCACATCACCTTGCCGCCAATGCTCGCGAAGACCGGAAACCTTCAGGTTGCTGCCAATGCCCAGATCCACCACATGCACGCTTGAGAACGCCGTATAAAACCAGGCGCAGATAGCCAGCAATACGACAGTCACCGTTATCGAGAAGATGTGCTGATGCACTTTGCGGCGCTGCTGAATGCCCGAATCGGCGAGCACATTCTTGTTTATTGTCGTGTCAGCCAAGTGACCACTCCTGCCATGAACCTATGTGTGGTGTTGACTCGGGAGGTACCCGATGTCTTCACCGCTCCCGTGCAGGCAAGATAGGTTCAGCATCGTGCTGACGCAGTGAAGAGGATGTGAAAAACATGTTGTGGCCCAGCGCCATGTTTTTTTACGAAAGCCCTGAAAACGGGGCTTTGCGGCTTTTCTGACTTGAACATGAAGATAATTTAAGCGTTTTGCGGAAAATTCAGCGCGCCGCCCTGCCCTGCACGGGGCGTTCCTGGCGCGACGGCAGGTTGCGTGCAGCACTTAATGCTATTCAGAGGCCAAAGGTATAACGACTTAAACGCTGTCATCCCGCGCAAATACCTCACGCCATTCATCGCGGCTCGCTCATAACCGCCTATAACGCCCATCAATACAGGAAATAGTCGTCATACGACTATTGACATCGTCCTACAAGGCTGCAAATAATCGCCCCAACGTTGTATGACGACATACTAATAACCTGATAACAACAATATCCATGAAGGTCCTCATGAAAATCACCTCGGTCAGTGTCGACGTTTTTTCCTTCCCTTCACGCCGCGCTGTAGACAGCGCAGGTCATGCCCATCCAGGCGAAGAAAAACCGGTCAGAATGGCCATGCTGCGTATCGCCTGCGACGAGGGCAGCGAAGGATTTTCCTTTGGCCCGCCCGAACTGATCCGCCCGCACATCATCGAGTCATTCGTGAAAAAGGTGCTGATCGGCCAGAACCCGATGAATCGTGAAAAAATCTGGCAGGAACTGGCCCACTGGCAACGCGGCAGCGCCAGCCAGTTCACCGACCGCGCGCTGGCACTGGTAGAGCAGGCGCTGTGGGACCTTGCCGGACGCGCCTTGAAACTGCCCGTGCACAAACTGTTGGGCGGCTATCGTGACAAGGTACTGGCCTACGGCTCGACCATGTGCGGTGACGACTTGCCCGGCGGCCTGTCCACCCCGGACGAATACGGTCAGTTTGCCGAAAAGCTGGTAAAGCGCGGCTACAAAGGCATCAAACTGCACACCTGGATGCCGCCGATCTCGTTCGCCCCCGACCCGCGCATGGATGTGCAAGCCTGCGCTGCGGTGCGGGAAGCGGTCGGCCCGGACATTGCTCTGATGCTCGACGGGTATCACTGGTACAGCCGCACCGACGCGCTATACATCGGGCGTGAACTGCAAAAGCTCGACTTCGCCTGGTTCGAAGAGCCGATGATGGAAGACTCTGCCGAATCCTATGCCTGGCTGGCGGCCAACCTGGACATTCCGGTGCTTGGCCCGGAAAGCATTGCCGGCAAGTACCACAGCCGCGCCAGCTGGGTAACCAACAAGGCCTGCGACATCCTCCGCGCTGGCGTGGCTGGCGTCGGCGGCATCTGGCCGTGCCTGAAAGTCGCGCATCTGGCCGAGTCGTTCGGCATGGACTGCGAAGTGCATGGCAACGGCGCTGCCAACCTCGCCGTGGTCGGCGCTATCAGCAACTGCCGCTGGTACGAACGCGGCCTGCTGCATCCGTTTCTTGAATACGACGATGTACCGGCCTACCTCAATACGCTGGTCGACCCAATGGACAGCGACGGTTTCGTGCACCTTTCCGGGCAGCCCGGACTGGGCGAAGACATCAACTTCAGCTATATCGAGACACACACCGAACAGCGTTACTGACTGGCAGCATTGCGAAGGGCACGCCGAGCGCCCTTCGCTCGACATCTCGACACAGCGTCTTATAAATATAAAAAAGGACTGCCCCCATGAAGCTCTGGCTCAAGCGCCTGCCCTGGCTGCTATGCCTCGCCCTGACGGCGACACTCGTGCACACCCCGCCCGCCCTGGCGCGCGGTGAAACACCGGTCGATCAACTGGTGGTCGGCATGAGCATGATCAACCTGCTGTCCCTGGACCCGGCAGGTGCCACCGGCCTTGAGGTGTCCGAGGTCAACGCCAATGTCTATGACATGCTGCTGGAACAGGACGCTGCCCGCCCCGACCAGTTGATTCCGGCACTGGCCGAGCGCTGGGAAATCAGCCCCGACCGCATGCGCCTGACCTTCCATCTCCGCCCGGGTGTGACGTTTCACTCCGGCAACCCGCTTACTGCCCAGGACGTTGCCTGGTCGCTGCAACGTGTGGTCACACTCAACAAGGCCTTGGCTTCCACCTGGAAAGCCTACGGTTACACCGCTGACAACGTCAGCAAACTGATGCGCGCCGAAGGACCATCGACCTTCGTGCTTGACCTGCCCAAAGCCACCGACCCCATGCTGGTGCTCAACACGCTGGCAACCTCGCCCAGCGCCTTCGTCATCGATAGGCTGACCGCGTTGCAGCATGCCAGGGGTGATGATCTGGGCGCCGCATGGCTGACCACCAACACAGCGGGCTCCGGCGCATTCAAGCTGGACATCTGGCGTGCCAACGACGTGATTCTGATGAGCCGCTTCGAGCAATACTGGCGCGGCCCGGCCAGACTGCGTCGGGTGATCATGCGCAACATGACCGAATCCCAGGCGCTGCGCCTGATGGTGGAGCGCGGAGACCTGGACGTGGCGCGCGGCATGGCGGCCACCGACATCAAGGCACTGACCCGCTCGAAAGACGTCAATGTGCAGACCATCCCGCGCGGCACCCTGTACTACGTCGCACTGAGCATGGAGCAGCCACTGTTTCAGGATATCCGGGTGCGCCAGGCGATTCGTGCGCTGATCGACTATCAAGGCATCAACTCCGTGGTCATGCCGCATTACGGAGTTATCAACCAGCGCCCGCTGCAACTGGGGCTGGCGGCCAGACTGGATGACCCGGGCTATGCGCTCAACGTCGCCGAGGCCAAGCGCCTGCTGGCCGAAGCCGGGCACCCGAATGGCTTCAAGATCACCATTCGCTCACTGACCGACTCGCCCTTCATCAACATCGCCACCAGCCTGCAATCGACCCTCGCCCAGGCAGGCATTCAGGCGTCGATCATTACCGGCACCGGTAACCAGATCTACGGCGCAATGCGCGACCGGCGCTTCGACATTCTGGTCGGGCGTGGCGGTGGCGGTGCCGAGCGCCATCCGCACTCCAGCCTGCGAGCGCTCATTTACAACCCGGACAACCGCGAAGAAGCCAGGTTGAGCAACTTTCAGGGCTGGCGCACCTCGTTCTACAACGCCGAGATCAACCAGTTGATCGAGCAGGCCGAACGCGAGCGTGACGCCAGCCGGCAACTGGCCGACTACCAGCGCATCCAGACCCTGTATGACCAGAAAGCCGGGCCGATCATGCCGATTTCGCAGATGACCGATGAAGTGGTCATTCACGCTGACGTCCGGGATTACCTGGGTCACAGCGCCGCGACCACGCGCCTGCGTGACGTCTACAAGCAACGCTGAACCCATGCGTTCAATCGCTCAAGCCAAGGCAGGAATAACCATGTCGAGTGCATCGATTTCAATTTGGAGCAGTCGGGTTGCCCACGGCACCCGTCGCAGCGGATCAGTGGCGGCGACCCTGTTCGGCCTGCTGTTGCTCACTTTCTTCATTGGCCGGGTCATGCCGCTGGACCCGGTGCTGGCCATCGTCGGCCCCGACGCAGATGCGGCCGCCTACGCTCAGGCGTATCAGGAACTGGGCCTGGACAAACCGCTGACCACCCAGTTCGTCATGTACCTCAGTGACCTGTTACATGGTGATCTGGGCAAAGCCCTGCTGACCGGCCACCCGGTGATAGACGATATCGTGCGGGTTTTCCCGGCCACGCTGGAGCTGGCCACCCTGGCAATCCTGTTCGGCGTGTTGCTGGGTTTGCCATTGGGGGTGTATGCAGCCACGCATCAGGGCCGCAGCGGCGACCATATTGCCCGGGTCATCACCCTGTTTGGCTATTCCACGCCGATCTTCTGGCTGGGCATGATGGCTTTTCTGGTGTTCTACGCCTGGCTGGGCTGGGCCGGAGGGGTCGGACGCATTGGCCTGGCTTATGACGGCCTGATCGAAACCCGCACCGGCCTGTTGCTGATCGATACCGCACTGTCCGGCGACTGGGAAGCCTTTCGCAGCGCACTGCGCCACATCCTCCTGCCTGCGGTAATCCTCAGTTTCAATTCGGTGGCGTATATCAGCCGCATGACCCGCAGCTTCATGCTCGAACAGCTTTCGCAGGAATACATCATCACCGCCCGGGTCAAGGGCCTGTCGCAGCGACGCATCGTCTGGGGCCACGCGTTCCGCAACATTCGCGTGCAACTGCTGACTATCGTCGCCCTCGCCTACGGCGGCCTGCTGGAGGGCGCGGTGCTCATAGAAACCGTGTTCGCCTGGCCCGGTTTTGGCCAGTACCTGACCAGCAGCCTGCTGCTGGGCGACATGAATGCCGTGATGGCCTGCGTTCTGCTGATCGGGTTGATCTTCGTGATCCTCAATCAGATCAGTGACGCCCTTTATAAAGTCTTCGACCCGAGAACCCGCTGATGACGACTTCCATTGCAAGCAGCGCCACGCCCATGGTTCAGGCGCCAACCTCCAGCCTCGCGGCACTGGCCGCCAGCAGTGCGCGCCTGATGCGTTTTCTGTTGCGCAACCCGATGACGCTGGCAGGGCTGATCGTCATCGGCACGCTGATGATCGTCGCGCTGTTCGCGCCGTGGATCGCCACTCACGACCCGCTGGCTCAGGACCTGTCGGCCGCGCTGCGCATGCCCGGTGCACAGAACTGGTTCGGCACCGATGAATATGGCCGCGACGTGTTCAGCCGACTCGTCTACGGCTCGCGCATCACGCTGTACATCGTGATGCTGGTGACGGTGATCGTCGGCCCGATCGGCCTGCTGATCGGCACTGTGTCCGGCTATTTCGGCGGCTGGGTCGACAGCCTGTTCATGCGCATCACCGACATCTTCATCTCGTTCCCCAGTCTGGTGCTGGCACTGGCCTTCATCGCCGCCCTGGGCCCTGGCCTGGAACACGCAGTGATCGCCATCGCCCTGACTGCGTGGCCACCGATCGCCCGCCTGGCGCGGGCCGAAACCCTGTCGTTGCGCAACGCCGATTTCGTTGTCGCGGTGAAGCTGCAAGGTGCCTCGGCAGTGCGGGTGATCGGCCGTCACATCATTCCGATGTGCCTGTCTTCGGTGATCATCCGCCTGACCATGAACATGGCCAGCATCATTCTTACCGCCGCCGCACTGGGCTTTCTCGGCCTCGGCGCACAGGCGCCGCTGCCGGAATGGGGCGCGATGATCTCCAGCGGCCGTCGTTACATGCTGGAAAGCTGGTGGCTGGTGGCCGCACCCGGCGCAACCATCATGCTGGTCAGTCTGGCGTTCAACCTGTTGGGCGATGGATTGCGCGATGTACTTGATCCACGCAGCGAATGACACGCATCGAACAATAATAAAAGGGGCTAACACCATGTCACACACAGCCATGCCACAGATAAAGCTTGCAGTAGAAGATTTACGCGTCGAGTTCAGTCATGCGGGCAAGGTCACGGCAGCCGTTCGCGACGTGTCATTCAGCCTTGGCCGGGAAAAGCTGGCGATTGTTGGCGAATCGGGATCGGGCAAGTCCACGGTCGGTCGCAGCCTGCTGCGTCTGCATCCGGCAACGGCCAGGGTCACGGCGAAAACCCTGCGTTTCGGCGATATCGATTTACTTGAATGCAGCGAAAAACAGATGCAAAGCATTCGCGGGCGGCGCATGTCGATGATCATGCAGGACCCGAAATACTCGCTGAACCCGGTGATCAAGGTAGGCGAACAGATCGCCGAGGCCTATCTGGCGCATCACAGGGTTTCGAAAAAGGAAGCCCGCGAACGCACGCTGGACATGCTCGCCAAGGTGCACATCCGCGAACCGGCGCGAGTCTACGAACTGTATCCCCATGAAGTTTCGGGCGGTATGGGCCAGCGGATCATGATCGCGATGATGGTGATCACCGACCCGCAAGTGATCATCGCCGACGAGCCGACTTCCGCACTGGATGTGTCGGTGCGCCGTCAGGTGCTCAACGTGCTGGAAGAGCTGGTCAGCGAGCGCGATCTGGGCCTGATCTTTATCAGCCACGACCTGAATATGGTCCGTCACTTCTGCGACCGGGTGCTGGTGATGTACGCCGGTCGGGTCGTGGAATCGCTGAACGCCAGCGAGCTGGATCAGGCGCGTCATCCCTACACGCAAGGCCTGTTGGCCGCCCTGCCCAGCCTGGATCACCCGCGTGCCAGCCTGCCGGTTCTGCAACGCGATCCCCTTTGGCTCACTCACTGAGAATGCTCCCATGGCAATGATCACAGTCGATTCACTGAACCTGAGCTTCGGCACTGGCCCAGCGCTGAATCAGGTGCTGCGTGACGTCAACCTGCAGGTCGAGCAAGGCCAGTCGTTCGGCCTGGTCGGCGAGTCCGGCTCGGGCAAGACCACCGTGCTGCGCTGCCTGGCAGGACAATATCATCACTGGAGCGGCGCACTGAGCGTGGCCGGCCAGACCGTACAGCGCAAGCTCGATGCCAGTCACTACCGCACCGTGCAGATGGTCTTTCAGGACCCCTATGCCTCACTGCATCCGCGCCACACCATCGACGCGGCACTCAAGGAGCCATTGAGCATCCACCGGATCGGTGACCGCGACCGTCGCGTCTGTGAAGTGCTGAACAAGGTCGGTCTCAACGAAAGCTTTCGTTTCCGTTACCCGCATCAGCTGTCCGGCGGCCAGCGCCAGCGGGTCGCTATTGCAAGAGCGCTGATTCTCGAACCACGTGTGCTGCTGCTCGACGAACCCACCTCGGCACTGGATGTTTCGGTGCAGGCCGAAATTCTCAACCTGCTGGCCGACTTGCGTCATCAGCAAGGCCTGACCTACCTCATGGTGACCCACGACCTCGGTGTAGTGGCGCACTTGTGTGACCGGGTCGCGGTCATGCAGCAAGGCCAGGTGCTGGAAACCCTCGACAGCAGCCAGTTGATCAACAACCAGGCTCGGCACGAGTATTCGCGACTGCTGATTCAGGCCAGCCGCGACATGGACCTGCGCCCGACGGGATGAGCCGCCGCCGGGCTCACGACCGCTGAACCCGTAACCCTGCTGACACTGTGATTCCCGGCCCTCTCGGCCAAGGGATCCGGCTGCCTGCGATTTGCCTCAACACACCCAAAACAGCCATCAAACAAGAATAAAAAAATGAAAAAATCACTCGCACTGATCTCTCTGACTGCTCTGTTCCCCGGCGCCTGGGCGCATGCCGACAGCGCGTACATCAACTACCGTCACCAATATGCAGAAAGCACGCGCATGCATGCCGACCGGGTCAAATTCGGCAGCCGGCTGGACAGCGGCTGGGGCTTCGAAGGTGAACTCAAATACAAGACCGCAGGCGACCGCCAGGACGTAGCGTTCGACAACACCGTCGGCAACGGCCACGAATTGACGGTCAGCTATCAATACCGGCTCGACGACAAATGGCTGCTGACGCCTTCGTTTGCACTGGAAAGCATCGAGAAATCGACGGCCTATAAAATGGGCCTGAAGCTGGGTTACAAAGTAAACGATCAGTTGAGCGTGTCAGGCCGCTATCGCTACGACTCGATCAAGCTGGACAGGGACAAGGTCAACCACGAAATGCCTGACAACCAGATGGACGATCAGTCGATCAATCGTTACGACGTCTGGGTCAACTACGCCAGCAAAGGCCCGTGGGCGTACGAGTATCAGTTCACCTACTTCGATGCCGACTACATTCGCTATGACAACGGCAAGACCGACTACGAACAGAACGCGGCCTTCAAATACAAATGGGACAAGCACTGGGTGCCGTTCTTTGAAGTCGGCGACATCAAGGTCGATTCCGAAGATGACAAGCGCCAACTGAGATTGCGCGTGGGCGTGCAGTACAACTTCCTGTAGCGCATCCCAATGGAGCACACCATCGTGCGACGCTCCGCGTCGCATGCATTGTCTGGCTTCTGATTATCGTGCCGACGCTCCGCGTCGCATGCCGTTCTGGACGCTCTGCGTCCTCTTTAGAGCATGCGGTGCGGCGCAGATTTGTGACGCGGAGCGTCACCCAAGGCATTCCTACGCTGGAGCGTAAGGAACGAGAGGTGTCTGGCAGAAACTCCGCAGATTATCGTGCCGACGCTCCGCGTCGACATGCAGCTCTGGACGCTCTGCGTCCTCTTTCGAGCATGCGGTGCGGCGCAGATTTGTGCCGCGGAGCGTCACCCAAGGCATCCCCACGCTGGAGCGTGAGGAACGATCGGTGTCTGGCAGAAACTCCGCAGATTATCGTGCGACGCTCCGCGTCGCATGCCGTTCTGGACGCTCTGCGTCCTCTTTAGAGCATGCGGTGCGGCGCAGATTTGTGCCGCGCAGCGTCACCCAAGGCATCCCCACGCTGGAGCGTGAGGAACGATAGGTGTCTGGCAGAAACTCCGCGGATTATCGTGCGACGCTCCGCGTCGCATGCCGTTCTGGACGCTCTGCGTCCTCTTTCGAGCATGTGCCGCGGCGCAGATTTGTGACGCGGAGCGTCACCCAAGGCATTCCTTCACTGGAGCGTAAGGAACGAGAATCTCACTATCGTGCGACGCTCCGCGTCGCATGCCGTTCTGGACGCTCTGCGTCCTCTTTCGAGCATGCGGTGCGACGCAGATTTGTGACGCGGAGCGTCACCCAAGGCATTCCTACGCTGGAGCGTAAGGAACGAGAGGTGTCTGGCAGAAACTCCGCAGATTATCGTGCGACGCTCCGCGTCGCATGCCGTTCTGGACGCTCTGCGTCCTCTTTAGAGCATGCGGTGCGGCGCAGATTTGTGCCGCAGAGCGTCACTCAAGGCATCACCACACTGGAGCATGAGGAACGATAGGTGTCTGGCAGAAACTCCGCGTCCGGTCCTGAATCGCTCAGTCGCTGTACAGCGCCTGAGTGCGACGCAGGCGCATGCGGCTGCCGTTGAGGTGCAGGTACATCGCCGAGCGCGCTGCGTCGACGTTGCCTTCGGCGATGGCGTTGTAGATTTGCCGGTGTTCGGTGTTGATTCCGGCCAGGTAGGCGTTGCGATCGCTCTGCCCTGTGTAGGCCGAGTTCATCCGCGTGCGGGGAATCAGCTTGGTGCCCAGATGTTTCATGATATCGATCAGGTACGCATTGCCTGACGCCTTGGCGATCTTGAGGTGAAATTGAAAATCGGCATTGATAGTGGTTCCGGATTTCTGCGGACCTTCGAGCAGCGCATCGAACGCCCGCTTGAGCTCAAGCAACGCCTCAGGGCTGCGTCGTTGCGCAGCCAGCCCTGCTGCCTCGACTTCCAGGCTCAAGCGAAACTCCAGCAGGTTCAGCACATCGGACAAGGTGGCGATGGTCGCAGGCCCTACCGAAAAACCTTCAGGCGGTGGCATGTCGAGAACAAAGGTGCCGACGCCATGCCGGGTTTCCACCAGCCCGGCGGCCTGCATCCGCGACAGCGCATCGCGCACCACCGTGCGGCTGACACCCTCGGCTTCCATGATGTGTATCTCGGAAGGCAGTTTCTCGCCGCGCACCAGCACACCGTCACGCATGCGCTGGGCGAAGCGGTCGACCAGGGTTTCTGCCAGGCGTCGATGGTTCTTTTGCGAGGAAAGCGCGTTGTCCGACATTGCAGCCTCAGTTCTGTCCGATACGCGAGTATAGGCTGCGATCCCCACACAAAACACGCCTTGAGTACGGTTATACTCAGCCACCCGACACGGACCCGATCACCCGCCATGGAACAACCTTCCACATCAAAAGGCCGTCGCTCCAGCCTGACTCAGCAACTGGTCGCCGAGTTTTCGCGCAGAATTCGCGAAGGCGAGATCCAGAGCGGTGAAAAGCTTCCTACCGAACAGGTGATCATCCGTGAAACGGGGGTCAGCCGCACCGTGGTTCGTGAAGCGATGTCGCGTCTGCAAGCCGAAGGTCTGGTCGAAACCCGGCATGGCATCGGCACCTTCGTGGTCGATGCCGCGCAGCCAGGGAATTTCCAGCAGGTTGAACCGCCAATCGGTACACCCGGAGACGCGGTATCCATCATCGAGCTGCGCCTGAGCATCGAGCCGGAATCTGCCGCGCTGGCGGCTCAACGCCGCACGCCCGAGCAACTGGATGCCATCCGTCAGGCACTCGATGAACTGCATCGCTGCGCGCGCCTGGGACACGACACCATGAAGGCCGACTTCGAGTTTCACCGGCAGATATCACTGTGCACCGCCAACAGCTTCTTTACCGACGTGATGAGCCAGCTCGGCAGCAGCATCCTGCCCCGCACCCGCAGCGGCTTCGGCAATATCACGTCGTTGCACGCAGAGGACGACCCAGGCATCCAGCAACGCGAACAGGAGACCATCTTCGACGCCATTGTCCATCAGGATCGGGATGCCGCCCGAGCCGCGATGCGCCTGCATCTGATCAACAGTCTGCTGCGCCTGCGCGCAAAGGATTAGCCACTAAAACGCTTATCGTTTACCATGCCGCCCGTCGGTTTCCGAGAGGAACTAACAGGGAATTCGCACGCTTTGTCTGCACAAGGCCAAAACGAAACTGCCCCCGCAACTGTAGGCATCGAGCCTGCTCCATGACTGCCACTGGATTCAGCTCCGGGAAGGCCGGAGCCCGGCGATGACATGCCAGTCAGGAGACCTGCCGACCTGCTTCAACCCACTAACCGGCGGGGTGTCCGGGAAGGACATCCGCACGCGGCGGCATTTTCCGTCGTGCCCGGTCATTTGCCGGGGATGTGTTTCCTGATGTGCATTGCGCCTTGGCACCTGCTCCAACGGAGACCGCATTTCATGTCGCTGCCCCGCCTTGCCGTACTTGCCGCCAGCCTGACGCTGTCCACCCTGACCCTCGCCGCCCCCACTCAGTATCCGCTGACGCTTGAAAACTGTGGTTCGACCCTGACGTTCGCGCATGCACCGACCAAGGCAGTGACCATTGGTCAGGCCGGCACTGAAATGCTCTACGAACTGGGCCTGGGCGACCGGCTGGTGGGCACGTCGCTGTGGTTCAACAACGTTTTGCCACGCTTCAAGGCGCAGAACGATAAGGTAGAACGTCTGGCCGACAACGACCCAAGCTTTGAAGCGGTGATTGGCAAACGTCCGGAACTGGTGGCGGTGCAGCTGGAGTGGATGGTCGGCAAACAGGGCGTGGTCGGCACACGCGAGCAGTTCCATGACCTGAAAATACCCACTTACATTCTGCCGTCCGATTGCGAAGGCAAAGATAATCTGGTCGGTGCCGACGGCACACGCCTGGAGCCGTTCCGCATCGAGACCATCTACAAGAGCATCGAGCAACTGGCGCAGATTTTCGATGTACAGGACCGCGGTGACACGCTGGTTGCCGACCTCAAGGCCCGCTTGAGCGCCGCGATTGCCAACGTCAAACAGAACAAGGCGAACGACGTCTCGGCGCTGTTCTGGTTTTCCAGTTCCGATCTCGCCAGCGACCCGTTCGTGGCAGGCCGCAAAGGCATCCCGGACTTCATGCTCAACAGCCTGGGCATGCGCAATATCGTCAAGTCCGACGAAGAATGGCCGACAGTGGGCTGGGAGACCATTGCCAAGGCCAATCCAAGCATTCTGGTGATTGCACGCATGGATCGCCGCCGCTTCCCGGCCGACGACTACCTGAAAAAGATCGAATTCCTCAAGAGCGACCCGGTGACGCGCAACATGGACGCAGTCAAGCATGACCGAATCGTGATCATCGACGCCGAAGGCATGCAGGCTGGTCTGCGCCTGTTTACCGGGTTCGAGGAACTGGCTGACGCCGCCAACCGTTTCAACGCTGCACAATGAGATTACAGGTAGCGCTGGGCCATGTGCTCTGGGTCTCGGCAGTGCTGGTGCTGGCGATCATGGTCGGCGCAGCAATTGGCGAAACCTCGATCAGCCTGAAGGTGGTTTTTCAGGTGCTGGCCAACAAACTCTGGGCTGCCGGCTATGTGCTCGACCCTATCGACGAAGGCATTGTCTGGAACTACCGGCTGACCCGCGCGATTGTCGCGGCAGCCTGCGGGGCCGGGCTGGCGATCTGTGGCGTGGTGTTGCAATCCTTGTTGCGCAACCCGCTGGCAGACCCGTATCTGCTGGGAATTTCCGCCGGGGCCTCGACCGGCGCGGTGCTGGTCGCCATTCTGGGCTTTGGTGCGGGGGCTATTTCGATGTCGGCAGGCGCTTTTGCCGGGGCCGTGGCGGCGTTTTCGCTGGTCGCCCTGCTGGCGCATTCGTCGCGAGGCACCACAGCAGCCGGACAGATAATTCTGGCCGGGATCGCCGGTTCACAGCTGTTCAATGCCCTGACCTCGTTTCTGATCACCAAATCCGCCAGCTCCGAACAGGCACGCGGCATCATGTTCTGGCTGCTGGGCAACCTCAGCGGCGTACGCTGGCACTCGGTATGGCTGGCAGTGCCGACGGTGCTGGTCGGTCTGCTGGTGTGCCTCTGGCACCGGCGAGCGCTGGACGCGTTCACCTTCGGCAGCGACTCGGCGGCGTCACTGGGGATTGCCGTGCGGCGCGTGCAGATCATCCTGATCGCGACCGCAGCCCTGGTCACCGCAGTGATGGTGTCAATCGTCGGCTCCATCGGTTTTGTCGGGCTGGTGATCCCGCACGCGGTGCGTATGCTGGTCGGTGTGCGCCATGCACGGCTGGTGCCGTTGAGTGCATTGAGCGGCGCACTGTTCCTGATCGCTGCCGACATCCTCTCGCGCACACTGATCAAGGGTCAGGCGCTGCCGATTGGCGTCATTACCGCGCTGATCGGCGCACCGGTCTTCGCTTTGATTCTTATCCGGGGCAATAGCACGCGATGAACGCCTTTCCTCATCTGGCCAACGCACCGGTGCTGGGCTGCACGGGGCTGGGTTATTCGGTGCGTGGCACTGCGCTGCTGCGCGACGTCGACTTGAGCATCGCAGCCGGCGAGACACTGGCCGTGGTCGGCCCTAACGGTTCAGGAAAATCCACCCTGCTGAAACTATTGGCCGGTATTCAGAAACCGGTCTGCGGTACGGTCAGACTGGGCGGGCAACCACTTGAGACAATGAGCCGCAGAGACGTAGCGCGCCTGCTGGCGGTGGTCGAACAACAAGCGGAAACCAGCGATGCCGTGACGGTTCTGGATGCCGTCGAGCTGGGCCGCACGCCCTGGCTGTCGGCACTCGAGCCGTGGAGTACCAACGATGACGCAATCGTTCGCCAGGCGTTGCAGGATGTGGACATGCTGCATATGCAGAAACGTGCCTGGCACACCCTGTCCGGTGGCGAGCGGCAGCGCGTGCACATCGCCAGGGCGCTGGCGCAACGACCCAGGATCCTTCTGCTGGACGAACCGACCAATCACCTGGATATCCAGCACCAACTGACCATTCTCGGTCTGGTCAGGGCTTTGCCGGTAACCACTGTGATAGCCCTGCACGATCTGAATCAGGCGCTGGATTGCGACCGCGTGGCGGTCATGGAGAAAGGCCGGCTGGTCGCACTGGGTGCGCCGGTCGAGGTGCTGACCCCGGAACGCCTGCTGAGCACCTTCGGCGTCGTGGCGCACTGGCTGACCGACCCTTTCGACGGCGCGAAAATCCTGCGTTTGCGCTCACACTGAAGAATCGCCGATGGTCAGCCGGTCGCCTGACGCACGCTTCAACAGGTGCGCCGCGCGGCCTGTAGCACTACAATGCGCGCTTTGCCCGCCGCAGGATCCCGTTGCCATGTCGTTACCCAAGCACCACCTGGAATTGCTCAGCCCTGCACGGGATGTAACCATTGCCCGTGAAGCCATCCTGCATGGCGCCGATGCGGTGTACATCGGCGGGCCGAGCTTTGGTGCGCGACACAACGCCTGCAACGAGGTCAGCGACATTGCCGAGCTGGTCAAATTCGCCCATCGCTATCACGCGCGGATCTTCACCACGATCAACACCATCCTGCATGACGACGAACTGGAACCAGCCCGCAAGCTGATTCACCAGCTCTACGACGCAGGCGTAGACGCCTTGATCGTGCAGGACCTCGGGGTGATGGAGATGGACATTCCGCCCATCGAGCTGCATGCCAGCACCCAGACCGACATCCGCACCCTGGGCCGGGCGAAGTTTCTCGATCAGGCCGGTTTCTCGCAACTGGTGCTGGCCCGCGAGCTGAACCTGCAGGAAATTCGTGACATCGCCCGTGAAACCGATGCTGCTATCGAGTTTTTCATTCATGGCGCGCTGTGCGTGGCGTTCTCCGGGCAGTGCAATATTTCCCATGCGCAAAACGGCCGCAGCGCCAACCGCGGCGATTGCTCGCAGGCTTGCCGTCTGCCCTACACGCTCAAGGATGATCAGGGCCGCGTCGTCGCCTTCGAAAAGCATCTGTTGTCGATGAAAGACAACAACCAGAGCGCCAACCTGCGCGATCTGGTGGACGCAGGCGTGCGCTCGTTCAAGATCGAAGGTCGCTACAAGGACGCAGGCTACGTCAAAAATATCACCGCTTATTACCGCCAGCGTCTGGACGAGATTCTCGAAGAGCGTCCGGACCTCGCACGCGCTTCCAGCGGCCGTACCGCGCACTTCTTCGTGCCAGACCCGGAAAAGACCTTTCATCGCGGCAGCACCGATTATTTCGTCAGTGACCGCAAGATCGACATCGGTGCGTTCGATACGCCGACGTTTACCGGTCTGGCAGTCGGCACCGTCGAAAAACTCGGCAAGCGTGACCTGATCGCCGTGACCCATGAGCCGCTGTCCAACGGTGACGGTCTCAACGTGCAGATCAAGCGTGAAGTGGTGGGCTTCCGTGCCAATATCGCCGAGCTCAAAGGCGAGTTCGAAGAAGACGGCCAGAAGCGCTGGCGCTACCGTGTAGAACCCAACGAGATGCCTGCGGCCCTTTCCCGTGTGCGCCCAAACCATCCGTTGAATCGCAACCTGGACCACAACTGGCAGCAGGCGCTGCTCAAGACCTCGGCCGAGCGCCGCATCGGCATTCAGTGGCAGGTTACCCTTCGTGAAGACCAACTGCGCCTGGAAGCCATCAGTGAAGAAGGTGTGAGCGTCGCGGTAAACCTTGACGGTCCGTTCGGCGCAGCCAACAAGCCCGAGCAGGCACTGGATCAGCTGCGCGATCTACTGACCCAGCTGGGCACCACGATCTACCATGCGCAGGACGTCAGGCTCGACGCGCCACAGGCATTCTTCGTGCCCAACTCGCAGCTCAAGACCCTGCGCCGCGATGCCATCGAGGCGCTGACCGAAGCGCGCATCAAGGTGCATCCGCGCGGTGGCCGCAAGGCCGAAACCACCCCGCCGCCGGTGTACCCGGAGTCGCATTTGTCGTTTCTGGCCAACGTCTACAACCAGAAGGCCCGCGATTTCTACCATCGCCACGGCGTACAGTTGATCGACGCGGCCTACGAGGCCCACGAAGAAACCGGTGAAGTGCCAGTGATGATCACCAAACACTGCCTGCGTTTCTCGTTCAACCTGTGCCCGAAACAGGCCAAAGGCGTGACGGGCGTGCGCACCAAGGTCGCGCCCATGCAACTGGTGCAGGGTGATGAAGTGCTGACCCTGAAATTCGATTGCAAACCTTGCGAAATGCACGTGATCGGCAAAATGAAAGGTCACATTCTCGACCTGCCGTTGCCCGGCAGCGCTGCGGCTAAATCGGTGGTCGGCCACATCACCCCGGAAGACCTGCTCAAGACTGCGCGTCAGCGTTCTCCGCACTGATCGATACAAGGGGGTTGGCGCCCTGCCAGCCCCCTTCCGTCTTCTGACAAAGCCCTCTTAAAGAACGCGCTCCATATGGGTCGTATTCCACACCGGGTCGTTTTCCACATCGGTCACGGCAAAACCCTGTTTCTCCCAGAAACGGATCGCGCCGGGCAGAAACGGATGAGTATGCAGGTACAAAACCTCTATGCCACCTGCCTCGGCATGGGCCCAGAGCGCCTGACATAAACGGCTGGCAAGCCCGTCGCCGCGAAACTCCGGCATTACGAACAGGCGCACGATCTCAACGGTTCTGCGCCCGCGATAATCGAGCTGCGGGAAACGATGATCGAACGGCAGGTAGCCCACAGCCGCAATGATCTGCCCTTCACTGCGGGCGATCAGAAACTTGCCGTCCTCCCCGTCCAGATACACCTGCTCGAAACCGGCCAGATCGGGCGGAACGGTGACGGTGTCGAGCAAGGGAAAGATTTCGGCACGCGCACGCATGACGAAATCGACGGTGTGCGGGATCTCGGAGGGGTGTACCTCAGTAATAGTGATGTTCATGAGCACGGACTTATTGGGGGAATTGCAGGGTGATACAAATGTTACGCCAGACTTGGGCTTTTGAACGCACGGCTTAACTATAGAGCAGGCGGCGCGGCGCAGAATTGTGACGCGGAGCGTCACGACAGGCATTCCCACAGAGCGTGAGGAAAGATATGTGCCTGGAGCGACTGGGGCGCCCAGAGGCAAAAACGCCGATTATCGTGAGCGGGCAATGCGGCGCACAGCTTTACAGCGCAACCCTTCGATGCGCACCAATGCAAGGCAGGAAAAATCATGCGCCAGACACCTCGTAAACGCTGCACAGCCTTGCGGGCATTGCCAATGCGCGTCTGAACCGCTGCAACCGCAAGCTGGCACAGCCCCTGCATAATGTTGGATAACCCCACCATGAATGTGGTCGGGCCGCCCCGGTTGATCGACGTTGATCGCCAGTCTCGCAGAGACCAGAGGGCCACATGGGTGCATCCGGCAACGTGGCTTGATGGCATCCCCGAACACCCAATAAGAGAACAGGCAAAGGCGCCTGGAACCGAAAGGTTCCGGGCGCTTTTTTTTTGCTTCAAAAAACCTGATTGGCCTCGGCCGGGACTTGCTATGAACACCACAGTCTTCCCCATGAACGATGTAAAAACCCTGATCGTCGTCGGTAATGGCATGGTCGGGCACCATTGCGTCGAGCAGTTGATCGCAGGCGGCGCACTGGAGCGTTATCGCATCCATGTATTTGGCGAAGAAGCACAGCGTGCCTACGACCGCGTGCATTTGTCCGAATACTTTACCGGCCGCGATGCCGAGTCGCTGGCCATGAGTGAAATGTCTGTCTACGAACAACCTGGCCTGACGCTGCACCTGGGCGTACCGGTGCTGGAGATTGATCGTGATCGTCATGAAATCATCACCGCCGAAGGCTGCTTCAGCTACGACAAGCTGATCCTGGCTACCGGCTCCTTCCCGTTCGTACCGCCGATCGAGGGCGCACAGGGCAACTCGCGGCTGGTCTATCGCACGCTTGAGGATCTGGACACCATTCGCTACGCCGCGTCGAAAGCTCGCCGTGGCGTGGTAGTCGGCGGTGGTCTGCTCGGGCTTGAAGCGGCCAATGCACTGAAATCGCTTGGTCTGGAAGCCCATGTTGTCGAGTTCGCCCCGCGCTTGATGCCGGTGCAACTGGACGAGCACGGCGGGGCTGCCTTGAAAGCGCGTATCGAAGCGCTGGGCGTTGGCGTACACCTGTCGCGCGCTACGCAATCGATCAGCGACGGCAAGCAATACCGCTATCGCATGAACTTCGCCAACGACGAATTTCTGGAAACCGATCTGATCGTGTTCTCTGCCGGTATCCGCCCGCAGGACGCGCTGGCTCGCCAGTGTGAACTGGAACTCGGCCCGCGTGGCGGTATTGCAATCGACGAGCACTGTCGCACCAGTGACGCCGATATCTATGCAATCGGCGAGTGCGCGGCCTGGAACGGCAGTGTATTTGGCCTGGTGGCACCCGGTTACCAAATGGCCCGTGGCGTCGCCGCACAGTTGTGCGAAAAGGACACTGAGCCGTTCTTCGGGGCCGACATGTCCACCAAGCTCAAGCTGTTGGGCGTGGATGTCGGCTCCATTGGTGATGCGCACGGTGCACTGGCCGGGGCCGTCAGTTATCGCTTCATTGACGAAGCCACCGCCAGCTATCGCCGGCTGGTGGTGTCGGCAGATGGCAAGCAAGTGCTCGGCGCGGTGCTGGTCGGCGACAACAGTTATTACGACACCCTGCTGCAATACGCCCAGAACGGCATCACCCTGCCCGCCGACCCGTCCAGCCTGATCCTGCCGCGTGGGGAAGGCGCGCCGACGCTGGGTGCCGATGCCCTGCCCGCCACCGCGACCATCTGTTCCTGCCATAACGTCAGCAAGGGCTCTATCTGTTCGGCAATCGACAATGGCTGCACCGACCTCGCCGGGGTCAAGGCCTGCACCAAAGCAGCCACCGGTTGTGGTGGCTGCACTGCGCTGCTCAAGCAGGTGTTCGAACATGAGTTGATGGCGCGCGGCGTGGCGGTCGACAAAAGCCTCTGCGAACACTTCGCCTATACCCGCCAGGAGTTGTACTCGATGGTTCGCGTCGAAGGCATCGAGACCTTTGACGAACTGCTGACTCGCCATGGCAAAGGCGCGCATGGCTGCGACATCTGCAAGCCTGCGGTCGGCTCGATTCTCGCTTCGTGCTGGAACCGCCCGATCACCGAACCTTCGCTGGTGCCACTGCAGGACACCAACGACACCTTCATGGCCAACATGCAGAAAAACGGCACCTACTCGGTGGTACCGCGTATTCCCGGTGGCGAAATCACCCCTGACGGCCTGATCGCGATTGGTGCCGTGGCCAAGAAGTACGACTTGTACACCAAGATCACCGGCGGCCAGCGCATCGACCTGTTCGGCGCGCAACTGCATGAACTGCCGGACATCTGGAGTGAGTTGATTGAGGCGGGGTTCGAGACCGGGCATGCCTACGGCAAATCGACCCGGACGGTGAAGTCCTGCGTCGGCAGTACCTGGTGCCGCTATGGCGTGCAGGACAGCGTCGCGATGGCACTGCGCATTGAGGACCGTTACAAGGGGCTGCGCTCACCGCACAAACTCAAGTTCGCCGTATCCGGCTGCACCCGCGAATGCGCCGAAGCGCAGAGCAAGGATGTGGGGGTGATTGCCACCGAGAACGGCTGGAACCTGTACCTGTGCGGCAACGGCGGCATGCGTCCGCGCCACGCCGAGCTGTTCGCCACCGACCTGGATGACGAAACCCTGATTCGCTACATCGACCGTTTCCTGATGCTCTACATCCGCACTGCCGACAAGCTGCAACGTACCTCGGTCTGGAGGGAATCACTCGAAGGCGGCCTCGACTACCTCAAGGCGGTGATTGTCGATGACAGCCTGGGGCTGGCCGCAGAGCTGGAGTCGCAGATGCAACTGGTGGTCGACCGCTATGAATGCGAATGGGCCAATGCCCTCAAGGACCCGGAGAAGCTCAAGCGCTTCCGCACCTTCGTCAACGACGGACGTGGCGACCCGGACGTGCATTTCGTCAAGGAGCGCGCCCAGCGTCGTCCGGCAAAACCCGAAGAGCTGGCCCTTATCCCGTTGTTCAAGGAGGTGGTGTAATGAATTCGTCCAACACCGTATTGGCGGGCGAAAACGCCCATTCTGCACTGCAACTGCACTGGCATGCCCTGTGCGGACGCAAGGACCTGGTGGCCAACTCCGGCGTGGTAGCGTGGCTGGACGGCGCGCAGGTAGCGCTGTTCTACCTGCCTGAAACCCCTGAGGGCGAACAGCTTTTTGCCATCGACAACCGCGACCCCAAGTCCGGTGCCAATGTGATCGGTCGCGGATTGATTGGCCATATTGCTGGCGAGCTGGTGATTGCCTCGCCGTTGTACAAGCAGCATTTTCGCCTGCACGACGGTAGTTGCATCGAGTACCCGGAGCAACGCCTGGAGGTCTGGCCGGTACGGCTTAACGGAGATCAGGTAGAGATTGCCGTCTAGCTGATAACAATAGGGCCAGACAACCTGGTCGCTGGCCGACCAGGCTGTTGCGTGGGATGAATGACGGACTATTGCAGCTCGGACACCAGCGCTTTATTGAAGCCCTGCGGATCTTCCATCTGCGGGGCATGCCCCTTGCCTTTGAACTCCACCAGTCTGGCACCAGGGATCATCTGCGCCACCTGCTTGCCCAATACCTTGTAATTGCCGATCTTCGCCTTGACCTCAGGCGGTGCAATGTCGCTGCCGATGGCGGTGGTATCGGCATCGCCGATCATCAACACGGTCGGCACCTGCAGCCTGGGAAACTCGTAGAACACCGGCTGGGTGAAAATCATGTCGTAGATCAGCGCCGAGTTCCAGGCAACAATCTTATGACCCGGCCCCTTGTTCAGGCCCGCCAGCATGTCGACCCACTTGTCGTACTCAGGCTTCCAGCGCCCGTCGTAGTAAGTCTTCTGCTCGTAGGCGCGAATGCCTTCGGCGGTGGTCTTCAGTTCGCGCTCATACCACTGATCGACGCTGCGGTAAGGCACGCCAAGAGCCTTCCAGTCTTCCAGACCGATCGGGTTGACCATCACCAGCTTCTCGGTCTGTTTCGGGTACATGAGCGCGTAACGCGTGGCCAGCATGCCGCCGGTGGAATGGCCGACCACCGACACCTTGTCGATACCCAGCTTTTCAAGCAGCGCATGGGTGTTCATCGACAACTGCTGGAAGCTGTATTGATAGTGCGCAGGTTTGGTCGAGGTGCAAAAACCGATCTGATCAGGCGCAACAACGCGATAGCCCGCAGCGCTCAGCCCCTTGATGGTGTCTTCCCAGGTCGCGGCGCAGAAGTTCTTGCCATGCATCAGCACCGCGGTGCGGCCATTGGCCTTGCCGGTGGGTGCGACATCCATGTAACCCATTTCCAGCGCCTGGCCCTGGGACTGAAAACTGAATTTCTGCAATGCGTGGGGGTAAGTGAAACCTTCCAGTTGCTGGCCGTAACCGGGCGTTTCAGCCAGTGCAGCGCCGGACAGCGTCAACGACATCAACATGCCGGCAATCTTTGCAGCCCGCATAAGGGGCACCTCCTGTAGCCTGTGGATAGGGGTCGAAATCTGCAGCCGCTTCCACGTTAAGCCGCAGACCTGCAAGTAGACCTTGTTTCCCGCTACAGATTCGCCCCTTTCCTGCCTGTAGAACCGTAAGCAGACGTTTCATCATGCCGGCCTGACTGCGGCAAAACGCTGGACGCCCCCCGCCACGCTTGCCTAGACTGAGCCGTCGGTTACAGGCCGTCATGGTCAGCCAGGTCTGATGCCAAGGAACAGCAATGAATCGAAATGAACTGCGCAAGGCCGACATCAACCTGATGGTGGTCTTCGAGACATTAATGCAGGAGCGTAACGTCACCCGGGCAGCCGAAAAGCTGTTTCTCGGCCAACCCACGATAAGCGCCGCACTGAATCGCTTGCGCAACCTGCTCAATGACCCGTTGTTCATCCGCGTCGGGCATCGTATGGAGCCGACCGCGCGTGCCCATGAAATTCTCAAGCACCTGACGCCAGCGCTGGATGCCATGTCTACCGCGCTGAGCCTGACCACCGATTTTGATCCTTCGGTCAGCAAGATGACGTTTCGCATCGGCCTGACCGACGACGTCGAATTCGGCCTGTTTCCCGCCATGCTCAAGGCCATCCGCGAGGAGGCGCCTGGCGTGGTGATCGTGGTCAAACACGTCGACTACCTGAATATCTCCGAAGTGCTGATGTCCGGCGACATCACCGTCGGCGTCTGCCTGACCCGTGAGCTGCCGGCCAATGCCAAACGCAAGACGCTGCGCAACGTGCAGCCACGGCTGGTGCGCGCCGACAAACCGCGCGGCCCGATGAGCATCGACGAATATTGTTCACGACCTCATGTGGTGGTGTCGCACGTGGCCAGCATCAGCAGCTTTGCCGATGAGTGGCTGACCGCACTGGGTCGCAAGCGTCAGGTCGTGTTGTCAGTGCCGCAGTTCGCCACCCTGCCCGCACTGATGGCTGGCACCGACATGATTTCGGGCCTGTCCGACTACGCGGCGAAGGCCATGAGCGCATTGGGTTTGCTGTATGACGAGCCGTTGCCCTTCCCCACGCCGGGGCTGGACCTGTCGATGACGTGGCTGAGTGTGATGGACAGCGACCCTGCCGAGCGTTGGCTGCGCAGCAGGATCGAGGAGTTCATGGGCGAGCGCCAGGAAGCGCCCGCCCTGGCCGGTTGATCAGCCGAAACGACCGGTAATGTAGTCTTCGGTCTGGGTCTTGGAAGGCTTGGTGAAGATGGTGTCGGTGTCGCCGTGCTCGATCAGTTCACCCATGAACATGAAAGCGGTGTAGTCGGAGCAACGCGCCGCCTGCTGCATGTTGTGGGTCACGATGATCACGGTGAACTGCTCCTTGAGTTCAGTGATCAGCTGTTCGATACGCCCGGTCGAAATCGGGTCAAGTGCCGAGGTCGGCTCGTCGAGCAGCAGGACCTGAGGACGCAGCGCGATGGTCCGGGCGATGCACAGACGCTGCTGCTGACCACCGGACAGACCGGTTGCGCTCTGCTTGAGCTTGTCCTTGACCTCATCCCACAACGCCGCGCCACGCAGTGCCTGCTCGACGCGATCTTCCATTTCCCGACGCGACAGCTTTTCGTGGTGCTTGATGGCATAGGAAATGTTGTCGTAGATCGACATCGGAAACGGCACCGGCTTCTGGAACACCATTCCCACATGACTGCGCAGGCGGTTCATCGAGTAGCCAGGCGCCAGGATGTTTTCGCCATTGAGCAGCACTTCGCCGCGCGCTTCCTGTTTCGGATACATCGCGTAAATACGGTTGAAAACGCGCAGCAGGGTCGATTTACCGCAACCCGACGGGCCGATGATCGCAGTGATGCGCTTCTCGGGGATGGTCATGTCGATGGACTTCAACGACTTCTGGTTGTTGTAGAAAAACTCCAGACCGCGCACTTGGATCTTGGTCTTTTCGTTGGCCAGGGAAAGGTTGTTCATCAGGACGCCCTATTGCGCAGAAGAATTAAGCGAGACAGCAGACTCAGTATCAGTACGAACAACGTCATGACCAGCGCACCGGCCCATGCCAGGGAGTGCCAATCATCGAACGGGCTCATGGCGTACTGGAAAACCACCACCGGAACACTGGCGATTGGTTTGAGCAGATCACTGCTCCAGAACTGGTTGCCGAAAGCGGTGAACAGCAGCGGCGCGGTTTCGCCGGTGATACGTGCCAATGCCAGCAATACGCCGGTAACCACACCCGCCTTGGCCGCACGCAGAACGATTTGCAGGGTCAGCTTCCATTGCGGCACACCCAACGCCAGCGCGGCTTCACGCATGGTCGAGGGTTGCAGTTGCATCATTTCGTCAGTGGTACGCACCACCACCGGGATGACCAGCAATGCCAGAGCCAGTGCACCGGCAATCGCCGAAAAGCCCACCTGATGGCCTGTCACTGCGTTGAGCGGCAGTACCACAACGGTATAAACGAACAGGCCGAGTACGATGGAAGGTGCCGAAAGCAGGATGTCGTTGATGAAGCGTACTGCGTTACCCAGCTTGGTGTAGCGGGCAAACTCGGCCAGCCAGATACCGGCCATCAAGCCGATTGGTGTACCGATCAACAGGCCTATGCCAGACATCAGCACGCTGCCGTAGAACGCGTTGGCCAGGCCACCCTCGGTGCCAGGTGGCGGGGTCATGCCGGTGAACAACTGCAGGTTGAGCGCGTCGATACCCTTGATGATGGTGGTCAGCAGAATCCACACCAGCCACAGCAGGCCGAAGGCAGTGGCACCACAGCTGAGCACCATCGCAATCTTGTTCTTGATGCTGCGAACCCGATACAGGCTCTCGCTGCCTGTCACATCCTTACTCATAACCCCTCCTTACGCGAAAGGCGCGACAGCATCAGACGTGCAAGGGCCAGCACGATGAAGGTGACCACAAACAACAGGAAGCCAAGGGCGATCAGTGCCGAACGGTGCAAGTCGGTATAGGCCTCGTTGAACTCGTTGGCGATCACCGACGCAATGGAACTGCTCGGCATCATCAGCGATGCAGAGAACTGATGGGCGTTGCCCAGTACAAAGGTTACCGCCATGGTTTCGCCGAGCGCGCGTCCCAACCCGAGGAACACACCACCGACCACTGCCGAACGGGTGTAAGGCAGCACGATGTCCCAGACCACTTCCCAGGTCGTGCCGCCCAGTGCGTAGGCCGACTCTTTGAGGGCCACGGGCACGGTACGGAAGACTTCCTGCATCACCGAGGTAATGAACGGCGTGATCATGATCGCCAGCACGATACCGGCGGTCAGCATGCCGATACCCAGCGGCGGGCCCTGAAACATCGGACCGATCAGCGGCAGTGCGCCGAGGTTTTCGGTGATCCAGGGTGACAGGTGTTCAGCCATGAACGGGCCAAAGACAAACAGCCCCCACATGCCGTAGATGATCGAAGGGATACCGGCCAACAGCTCGATGGCCGAGGCAATCGGCATGCGCAGCCAAGGCGGAGCCACTTCGGTCAGAAAGATTGCAATGCCGAAACTCACCGGTACGGCGATCAGCAAAGCCAGAAAAGAGGTAACCAGAGTGCCGTAGATCGGAACCAGTGCGCCGAACTTGCCGGCGTTCACGTCCCACTCGGTGCTGGTCAGAAAGCCAAACCCGAAAGTCTGGAATGCCAGACTGCCGCCCCACAGGGTCGACAAGGCAATACAACCCAGCAAAGCAAGCACCAGCATGGCTGCGGCTTGCAATGAACGCTTGAACCACAGGTCATGACGATGATCCCGTTTGGCGCGCTTCTCGCCCTCGGACTCACCAGCGGAGACGTTAGCGGACAGGTATTGGGTGTTTTCAGTCATGTTGAGGCCACTCGCAAGGAAAAGCCCCTGTCACCGAGCCGATATCGCGGCTGATGACAGGGGTGGTACGGGTTGAATCACTTACTTGGTGAATTCCGTTTTCCAGTAGCTTTCCACGCGTTCAACCAGCGATTTCGGCAATGCTACATATTCCAGTTTCTCGGCTTGTTTCTGGCCGTTTTCCAGGGACCATTTGAAGAAGTCGAAAGCGGCTGCGCTTTTCTCTTCGTTCTTGGCTTTCTTGTACATGATGATCCAGGTGGTCGCGGTGATCGGCCATGCAGCCTCACCCGGCGCGTTGGTCATGATCAGGTTGAAGTCTTTGGCGCTCGCCCAGTCGGCAGTGTCAGCAGCGGCAGCAAAAGCCTTGGCGTCTGGCTTGATGAATTTGCCGGCAGCGTTTTTCAACTGGGTGTAAGACAACTTGTTGGTCGTTGCGTAGGAGTACTCAACGTAACCGATCGAACCCTTGATCTGTTTCACGTAGGCAGAAACACCTTCGTTACCCTTGCCGCCCACACCGGCTGGCCATTGCACGGTCGAACCGAACTTCAGCTTCTCGTTCCACTCCGGGCTGACTTTGCTCAGGTAGTTGGTGAAGTTGTAAGTGGTACCCGAACCGTCCGAGCGGTGAACAACGGTGATCGCAGTATCAGGCAGCTTCACGCCCGAGTTCAGGGCAGTGATTGCCGGGTCGTTCCACTTCTTGATGTCGCCCATGAAGATCTTGGCGATAGTTGGGCCGTCCAGCTTCAGCTCGCCACTTTCAACGCCTTCGACGTTGACGATCGGCACGATACCGCCGATGACGCTTGGGAATTGACCCAGGCCGCCGGCCTGCAGGTCCTCAGCGGACATAGGGGCGTCGGATGCACCGAAGTCAACAGTCGCTGCCTTGATCTGGGCAATACCGCCGCCCGAACCGATGGACTGATAGTTGATACGGTTATCCTTGGTTTTGCTGTAGTCCTGGGACCACGCTGAAATAACCGGGTAGACGAAACTCGAACCAGCACCTGTGACATCAGTCGCATGGGCCACACCGCTGAGGCACAGCGAAGCGATCAGAAGCGACAAGCGTTTTTTAGTCAGCAGTATCACGGTAATACCTCAGTCCAGGAGATTGTGTGGTGGCCCAGTTAAGGAGGCCCGAGGCGGATTTAAAACCTGAAATGTTGCTGTTTCATGACAATCCAACGAATCGTGTCAGCGAAGGAACTTTTTTGTAGGCGATTTCCTACGCTGCCGACGTTGAAAAAACCCGTAGAGCCCAATGTTTACGGCGAAATCATGCCCCACAGCGCTAAATAGCTTTTTGCCACCTTTAGATAGATAGCCAAACGCCATCTGCGTTATAAAAATGTAAGAAAGTATGATTTTAAGAATCGTTGGGGATGACCGGACGGTCACGTTATAGCTAAATCAACTTAAAAATGTTCCATCAGCGCTCATCACATCTATGCAAACCAGCGAATGCAAAAGGTTTGAAACCGCCGACGCAAGGAGTCGGCATTGGTGGGAGCGTGTCGCAAGAAGCTACCGTTCGTCGGGTTCAACGGCACCTATGGCCACTGGCCAATGACCAATATACGTACGTTAAAGAACTACTTTAAAACAACGGAGTAAGCATCATGATCAAGACCAAACTGACTGCCCTCACCCTGGCAGGCCTGATGGCCGTCGCTTCGGGTGCAGCTTTTGCCGAATCGACGACCAGCTCTGAAACGCCGATCAACAAGAATGCGACCAAGCTGCCGGGCACTAACACCCAGCCGATGGACCGCACCTCTTCCGAAACTCCTGGCGCGCAAACAGACAGCAAAAAAGCGGCTGCCGAAAAGTCGATGAAACATGACAAGGGCGCGCATGGCACGCACGACAAGAGCAACGTTACTGAAAAAACCAAGACTCAGTAATCAAGCTTCTGACGCGGGCAGGACAACAGGCTCTGCTCGCGTGTCAGTGACAGCCCCGTAACACCGTTCTACCCCATTGCATTCACGGAGGTCGCAGCATGATCAGGAATAGATTGGGGGCATTAGGCCTTGCAGCACTGCTGGCGCTCTCGGGCGCAAGCGCATTCGCAGGCTCTACAGGCCCGACGAACCCGGTAGGCGACGGCCCGAAAGTGCCCGGCACCGGAGCGGAAAAGAATGTGGACGGAACCAGTCCCGGCGCGCCAGGCACAAGCCCAGGCACCAAAGGCATGGACCCGCAGCCCGGAAACAACGGCAGTGCGGCTGACAAGCCTCATGACTCGAAACAACCGCATGACGCCAATCATCAAGACAGTCAGGATGAACACAAAGCGCCTTGATGGCAGGCCAACTCTTCAATGACGTCGGCAGCATGTTCAGTCGCCCACTGCACATAACACACCTCCACCGGCATACCATGCTCGGCGCAGAAGTCCAGCCAGCGCAGTTGGTTGTCCTGGAGACGATCCCCTGGTCCCTTGACCTCTATCATTCGATAGCGCCGCTGCTCCGGGAAGAACTGGATCAGGTCCGGCATTCCGGTCCGGTTGGCTTTTACATCCTGCAACAGACGACGAAACCAGTGACGCAGGTGCTCAGCGGGCAGGCAATACAGTGCCTGCTCCAATAGCTGCGGCGTCAACGCAGCCCAGAATACGAAGGGTGACTGCAGGCCGAATTTGCTTTGAAAATGCTCGCGAATGGTCGCCAGATATTCACCTGACTCCAGTTGCATCAGGCAGGCATCGAACAATGCCACCCTGCGCTGATAGAAATCCGGGCTGTACAGGTCGCTGGGTGCACTGTGAAACGGGTGAAAGAATGCGCCCGGCAAGGGCGCGAAAATGGCCTTCCAGCACAGCAGACCAAACAGGGAATTGACCAGCGCATTCTCGACGTAATGCACTTCCCCACCCTGCTCTTGTTCAAGGTGCTGGCGTATCAGACGTTCGACACTCACCCCCGCCAATGACGCAACCTGCACGTCCAGCCGCGAGACGATACGCGCCGCGCGCCTGCGCTCGACCGTCAGGCCGAGCTTGCGTTGCAGTCGTGGCAACACGCGCGACAGATGCTGAACCTCGGCATCACTTTCCGGGGCACTCCGCGCCTGCTGCACAAGCGTCATGGCGGCTGCGTATTCGGCGTTGCGTTCCAGCACCCGGATCTGCCGCGAACGCGCGCCGGGGTAGCTGGACTGACGGTACACCGCCATCGCCAGAGGCCAGTCCTGCAGGCGCTCGGCCTGTTGCCCGATGCGAAACAGCAGTTTGGCGCGGCGCATATGCAACCATGCATTGCCGCACTGTATCGCGATGACCTGTTCGGCCAGCGCATGCAGATCGATGCAGGTTTCCAGCGCTTCTCGACAGGCATGCAATTGCAGGCAAACATCGATGTCGGCGCGCTGATTGATGACGCGCGACTGCACCGAAAACTCGACCTTTTCGTAGCGGTAGATGCCCAGATCAGCCAGCACGAACTCCGACCACTCCTGATACAGATTGCCGAAGTACAACAATCGCAGGCGGTCACAGAGCGGCATGATATTCAGGCCGAACACGGCGTCAGACAATGTCGGGTGCCATTGCTCAAGTGCCTGCGGCGCTTCATACAACGGCTGCAAGCGCTCCAGCCATGCCTGCTTGCGCTCTGGCCCCTTGACCGCATGGGCTTTGAAGCACTGGGTCAGCTCGTCCCGGCGCAGCAACTGGAACAGTTCGCTCAAACCCAGTGGCGGGCTGGTGACGACCCAACCTCGCTCCAGCAGCGGCTGCACCGCCTCATGGGGATCGCCGATCTCGACGTAACTCAGTTTGCTGGCCCGAAACAACACGCCCTTGCGCATCACCATGCGCACCAACAGGCCTTGGGCACACACGGGCACCTCGGCAAACTCGCTGATGAAGCGGCGCTCGGATGCGTCGAGCAGGTCGTCGTAGCGCCGGGCAATCCAGGCGAGGACCTGCCGGAAGTTTTCCAGGTAATAAAACGGATTGTCGAGAGGTGCAGTATTCAAGGCCAGCGTTCACATGACGAATGAGCAGACTGGGCAAGGATACTGGTTATCCGTACAGATTCCAGCGCAAACACCTGCCAAGCGCCGGTCGGCCGATCAATGGCATGTATCGCGGCCAGACAGTCGGCCTTAGAATCAGCCGGATAACATCTGTAGTCGAGAGCCGGATATGCAAGCGCCACTGATTTATCTCGCAGGCTTCGACGTGTTCCGGCCCGACGCCGTCGAGTACGGACGCTACCTCAAGGCATTGTGCTCGGCACACGGGCTTGAAGGTTTGTACCCCTTTGACAATGAAGTGACCCTCGGGCGCACGCCGCACGAAACTGCGCAGCAGATTTACTCGATGAATGTCGCGATGATTCACCGCTGCGCTGCCGTACTGGTCAACCTGAATGTGTTTCGCGGTCTGGAGCCGGATTCGGGCAGCGCATTTGAGGTCGGTTTGGCGGTGGCATTGAACAAGCCCGTTTGGGCGTACTTTGAGCCGGTGACCTCGTTGCGCGAACTGGTTCCTCATGATGAACACGGGTTTGATCGCGACGGCTTCATGGTTGAGGACTTCGACTTGCCCCGCAACCTGATGCTCGCCTGTAGCTGGGCGGGTACCAGCTCTACCGTGGAGCTGGGTGCCGAGGCACTGGCAAGGTACCTGAGTGGCTTAAAGGTCATGCCCGGCGAGTAGCTGAACGCACGCGCTCAACCCCACCCCAGAAAGTCCCCGCCGTTGTCACGCAGCATCTGCAACATGCCCTCTGCCGCTGGCGACAGGTAGCCGCCCTTGCGCAGGGTCACGCCGATGGTGCGTTTGAGAGTGGTCTGTTCCAGTGGCACTTCACGCAGGTGTTGCATGGTCTTGCCAAACTCCAGCGACTCGCGGGCGATGAAGCTCAGCAGGTTGCTTTGAGCAATCAAGCCCGGCAACAGGGAGATCGAGTTCGCCTCGATCTGCACTGTCGGCAGCGGCAGGCCGCTGGCAGCAAAGGTCGCGTCCAGCCACTTGCGTGATGAAACGCTGACCGGCGGCAGTACCCAGCGATACGCGCAGAGGTCACTCATCTTCAATGAGGTCTTGAAGATCGGGTGTTTTTTGCTGGCGACCACCACGGCTTCGTCCCTGAGTATGGCAAAGCTGGTGACGTCTTCGCTGTCGGGTGCCAGTGCGCAGATGATCATGTCCAGTTGCCCTGAACGCAGCGACTCACGCAACAGGTCATCCTGGCCTATCACCAGTTTGAAGGTGACATCCGGCGTACGCTGTAACAGGGCCGAGGTCAGTTTCGGCATCAGGTATTCCGCCATCGTCGCGGCGCAGCCGACGCGAATGTTGCCCACCATGCCACTGGCGAAATCCCGTACCTCCCGTTGGGTCTGGGCAATGCTCTGCTGCAGTTCCTTGCCGCGTGCCTGCAACAGCTCACCCACCGGGGTCAGCTTGATGCGTCGACCGTCACGCTGAAACAGCCGTGTTCCGAATGATTCCTCCAGCCGCTGAATGCTTTTTGTCAGCGCGGGCTGACTGCGATTGAGCTTTTCTGCGGCTCGCCCGAGGTGGCCCAGTTCGGCAATGGTTTCAAAATAAGTCAGATCGCGCAGGTCCATATCTATCAACCAAAGTTATCAATTCATGATTATTAGAAAATAGACTTGATCGGTTGCCAAGTCGATACTGTTTGCATGTGATCCACCCGATTCAAGGAGAACGTCCTTGTCACACGCTTCACGCTTTTCGCTTTCCACCCTTGCCCCGTTGACTCAATGGACGGGCCTGATCCTGATGGCCGGTGCTGCCGGCCAACTGCTCAAACTGTTCAACATGCCTGCTGCGATGTTCCTCGGCCCCATGCTGGTTGCTATCGGCTTTGGTGTGTCGGGCGCCACCATCCGCATGCCCAAGCGGGCGTTTCAGCTCGGCCAGGGAACCGTTGGTGTGCTGATTGCGCATGCCATGTCAGTCAGCGTATTGCTCACGGCGCTACAGTCCTGGCACGTCATGCTGCTGGCCACGATCCTGACCGTGGTGCTGAGCGCTGCGGTGGGTCTGGTACTGGTGCGCTTTGGCGGAATCCCGAGTAACACGGCTGCCTGGGGCACGTCGCCCGGCGCGGCTTCGGCGATGGTCGCCATGTCCGAGGATTACGGCGCAGACTCGCGAGTCGTTGCCACCATGCAATATGTGCGCGTGGTCTGCGTAGTCACCATCGGCGCGCTGGTCAGCCATTTCATCGGCGCACCGGATTCCGGCGCTGACCTGCACAGCACCGCAGCCGCCTTACCCGGTCTGAACCTGATCGATCTTGCCCTGAGCCTGGCAGTGATCGTAGCGGGCGTAGCATTGGGCTCGCGCTTGCCGGCGGGTGCCTTGCTGGTGCCGTTGATGCTGGGCGGCGCGCTGCAACTGAGCGGCGTCATGCAGATCAGCATTCCTGACTGGCTGCTGCCAATCGGCTATGGCGCTATCGGCTGTTATGTAGGGCTGCGTTTCGACCGGCCGACAGTGCAATACGTGTGGCGGCGGCTGCCGATGATGATTCTGGCCTCACTGCTGCTGATCGTACTGTGTGCCCTGTCGGCCTGGCTGATTGCAGCGATGATGGGCAAGGATTATCTCTCGGTGTACCTGGCAACCAGCCCGGGCGGCCTGGACACCATGGCCATTATTGCCATCGATACTCATGCCGATGTCGGCTTCGTGCTGGCCATGCAGACCCTGCGCCTGTTCGGCGTGATCCTGACCGGCAGCTTCCTGGCCCGGCAGATTATCCGCCTGAGCGACAAACGCATCCCTGCGCTCTGATTGCCGATGCCAGGCTCAGCCGTTCACTCATGCCCCGCCAGAGCACTGGTCAGGCTGGGTGCCAGCGGCAACACCGGCAACAGCGTCGCCTGATAGGCGTGATAAAGGTCCGGCTTGCCCGGCCAGATATCAGCACTGGGTTCGTTGCGCTGGTTCAGCTCATGGCGCCAGCTGCCATGCTCATGATCGATGAACAGGGTCTCGTTGAACTCCCAGAAGCAGCGATACCAGTCTTCATACTGTTGCTCGCCGGTACGTTGCAGCAACGCGGCGGCAGCAGCGGCCGCTTCGCAGTGGGTCCAGTGCAGACGATGACGGACCACTGGCTGGTTCTGCCAGTCGAGGGTGTAGATGATACCCGGCGCACCGTCGACATCCCAGCCGTAGCGGCAGGCATTGGCAAACAGCTGGCGGGCGTCATCCAGTAACCATTCCGGATTTGACCGCCCGGCGTGACGACGCGCGGCCTCCAGATGCAGCACCAGCCGTGCCCACTCGAAGGCATGCCCCGGCGTTGTGCCGAACGGCCGGAAGCCGTCGGCCGGGTTTTCGCGGTTGTAATCGGGCAGCGGTTGCCAGTTTTGTGTGAAGTGCTCGATGACCTGAAAATTGTTGGCCCCGGCATGTTGATGGATCACCCGTTCGACAATGCTCAGTGCCCGGTCGAGCCATTGAGCATCGCCAGTCACGTCGGCCAGCGCGAGGAAGGCTTCGGTGCTGTGCATGTTGCTGTTGGCGCCGCGATAGGCTTCTTCGTTGCTCCAGTCCTGCGCGAACGATTCACGCATGGCGCCTTCCTGCTCGCTCCAGAAACGGGTCTGGATGACCTGGATGGCGTCGGACAGCAACGCCTGCGCGCCAGGCCGCCCCGCCACCACGGCAGAACTGGCCGCCAGTGCGACGAAAGCATGCAGATACGCCTGTTTTTCGGTTCTGCCGCCGTCTTCGAGCGCAGCACTGAACCAGCCATCGTGTTCGGCATCGCGCAACGGGCCACGCAATGCGGCGATGCCATGATCGACCAGCGCGGCACAGCCGGGTATGCCTTGCGCATGGGCCATGGCAAAACAGTGGGTCATACGTGCGGTATTCATGGTTTCGGCCGTGGCACCGACCATCAGACGGCCGTAGTCATCAAGACTGCCAAAACCGTTGTCGAGCCGGGAAGCCTTGGCGAAAGTCAACAGACGGTTGCCTTCCAGTGCCAGCCATTGGTGATGGGCTGGCGAGCGCAGCCAACTGCTGAAGGTGTGATTATTATTATCCATGACGCGATGCCGCCCCCTTCGATAAGGTTGTGCCCAGACTGTACCGGAGGTCATTTCGACCGAGGGCATAATGCGCGCCCGGTCGATCGTCGGCAAGCAGACACAACCTGTATCAATGTAGGGTTTTACACCTTGAAGCGTGAGACCACCTGATTCAGGTCAGCGGCAAGACGCGACAATTCATGGCTCGAAGCACTGATCTGGTTGGCACCCTGAGTCGATTGCATGGACAGATCGCGAATGTTGACGATGTTGCGGTCGACTTCACGCGACACTTGCGCCTGTTCTTCCGCAGCGCTGGCGATCACCAGATTACGCTCGGATATCTGATTGATCGACGACGTGATTTCACTCAGCGACTCGCCCGCGCCCTTGGCCAGCGCCAAGGTCGAATCGGCCCGGTCGCGGCTGGTGTTCATCGAGTCGAGCGCCTGCGCTGAACCGCTGCGCATGGCATTGACCATCGAGTCGATTTCCAGCGTCGACTGCTGGGTGCGATGCGCCAATGCACGGACTTCATCCGCCACTACCGCGAAACCACGGCCCGACTCGCCCGCGCGCGCCGCCTCGATGGCCGCGTTGAGCGCCAGCAGGTTGGTCTGTTCGGCAATCGAGCGGATCACGTCCAGCACCTTGCCGATATCCTGAGACTGATTGGCGAGGTTTTGCACCAGTGTCGAGGTGGCCTGCACGTTGTCGGTCAGTGTCTGGATCGACTGCACCGTCTCGATCACCCGCGTCTGGCCTGCCAGTGCCGAGGTGCTGGACTGGGTGGAGGCGTCCGACGTGGACACGGCGTTACGCGCAACTTCCTCTACTGCCGAGGTCATTTCGTTGATCGCCGTGGCGGCCTGATCGATCTCTGCATTCTGCTGGTTCAATCCGCGATAGCTGTCCTCGGTGACCGAGTTGAGTTCGGTGGCCGCCGACGCCAGCTGGGTAGCTGAGCTGCCGATGTGGCGCATGGCTTCACGCAGATTGACCTGCATCATTGCCAAGGCACGCAGCAGTCGGGTGACTTCGTCTTCGCCGTCAACTTCGATGGTATGGGTCAGGTCGCCGCTGGCAACCTGCTCGGCAGCAGTCACGGCACGTTGCAACGGGCCCACGATGCTGCGCGTCAGCCAGAGCGCCAGACCGATGGTGCACAATGCAGCGAGAACGACAAAGACAATGACGATGTCACGCGATTTGTCATATTGGGCTTCGGCCGACTTGCCTTCGGCATCGACCTTGGTGACATAGAAATCAGCCAGATCATTGAGCTGTTTGCCGGAACCATCGACGATCTGTTTCATATCAACCAGCAGCAGCTTGTTCAGACCGGTGCTGTCGCCCTGCCCGGCGAGAACAAAAGAGCGATCCAGCGCGCTGCGGTATTGGCCCATGGTGACCATGAACTGGTCAGTCAGGGTCGTCTCTTCAGGGGTGTCGACGAACGTCTTGAGGATGCCCAGCTTCTTGTCCAGATCACCCAGACGTACGTCCAGCTGCCCGCGATAGGTCGGAATGCTCGCAGGGTCGGTGTCCAGCGCCATGCGCAAGGAGATGGTCCGGATACGCAGCATGATTTCCCGGATATCGTTGACCACTCGCATGCTGGGCAGCCAGTTGGTCTCTACCGCCACTTCGCTCTGGCGAATGGTCGACATCTGTGCCAGCGCGAACCAGCCAAGTAAAGCCACCAACAGGGAAATCAGGGTAAAACCCAGACCGGCACGACGAGCGATTGTGAGTGTGCGTAGATTCATGACCAGTGCTCTTTTGTATTTGGAGGGCAGTATCTGACGCGAAGTTGTCAGACAACCGAGAGCATATCGTCCCTGTCCGACAATTCTTTAGGATTGCCGGTGATCATTCAGGCTTTTTACTCGAAAGGCAGATCGACTACCCGGACCGGGCCTGTGCAAAGCGCTGTCCGGAGGGCTGCACTCAGCGTGCTGCCGCCATTTGCCAGAGCCGCGCCACGTCACGCGCGCGGTCATGCAGCAGGCGACTGGTATCGCGACAGGCCTGTTCAAGGCTCATCGGCCCGCTGACCAGCGCGAAGGCCGCGCCAATGCCGTGCGGGTAAAGCTGTTCGTAACCTTCGCCAAGCGTTCCAGCCAGCACGATCACTGGCACTTGTTGGCGCTGCGCGACTCGTGCGACGCCAAGCGGCGTCTTGCCGCGCAAGGTCTGCGCATCAAAACGGCCTTCGCCGGTAATGACCAGGTCGGCCCCGGTCAACGCCTGCTCCAGCCCGGTCAGCTCGGCAACCACCTCAACGCCAGCGCGAAACGAGGCATTCAGATACGCCTTGGCAGCAAAGCCCATTCCGCCTGCCGCACCGCTGCCAGGGCTGTTGCGCTGGTCCAGACCGAGGATCTGCGCCGAATGGTCGGCGAAACACCCAAGTGCGGCATCCAGCGCCACAACCTGCTCGGGCGATGCGCCTTTTTGCGGGCCGAAGATATGCGAGGCACCATTCGGTCCGCACAATGGATTATCGACGTCGGCGGCAATTTCGACGCACACGTCAGACAAGCGCGGATCGAAGCCGCTCAGGTCGATACGGGCCAGATCGGCAAGCGCGAGACCGCCCGGTGGCAAGGGCTGATCGTCGGCATCGAGAAAGCGTGCGCCCAATGCCGAGAGCATGCCGCTGCCGCCGTCGTTGGTTGCGCTGCCACCGATGGCCAGAATCACGCGACGGGCACCCGCATCCAGTGCCGCCGAGATCAACTGGCCCGTGCCTGCTGTGCTGGTCACACAGGCATCGCGCTGTGCCAGCGTCAGTAATTGCAAACCGCTGGCCATGGCCATTTCGATGATTGCCGTTCTGCTCTCGGCCAGCCAGCCCCAATGAGCCTGGACCGGATCGCCCAGCGGTCCGCTGACCCGGGCGCTCATCAGTTCACCATTGCAGGCTGCCAGCAACGCTTCGATGGTGCCCTCCCCGCCATCTGCCATCGGGCATTTGATCAGTTGGGCATGCGGCCAGACCTCGGCCAGACCACTGGCGATGGCGTCGGCAACGGCCTGTGCACTGAGGCTGTCCTTGAACGAGTCGGGGGCGATGACTATTTTCATTGTTGTTCTCCATATCCGATGCTCGCATGCTCTCATCCGCCACCGGGTTTTCCGCCTGCCCTTCGCACAATGATCGGCAACCGTTATCGGGCATTTGAACAAAAACCGTGTTCAGTCGTGACGAGTGATCATCTGCGCGCCCAGATACAGACGCAGCAGGTCATCGGTCTTGTAAGGATCGCAGCCGGTCAGCTCGCCGATCTTCTCCAGCCGGTAACGCAGGCTGTTGCGATGGATGCCCAGGGCTTCGGCGCAGGCCTGGCTTTCGCCACTGAACTCGAACCATTTGCACAGGGTGTCAAGCAGTTGCACGTGGTTATGCAAACGGCCAATCGGCTCGGCGACGTCTTCGGCCAGCCAGTCGTGGCGATAGCGCCAGAACAGCACCGGCAGACGGTACGCCTCAAGACGCAGCAAGCGCTGCCCCGGCCTTGCCTGACTGGCGTAATCGAGCAGATCCCGCGCCGCCGCACAGGCATGACGCAAGGCGGGCAAGTCAGCAGACTGGGCCACGGTTGCCATGCGCAGCACCGGCCAGCGGTGCTCATCGAACTGCTTGAGCAGCAGCGCATCGTCACGTTCCTTGCCCGTGGCGCGGCACCAGTACAGCAAGGTGGGCTCGCGCAGCACGCACCAGCTGTCGGCGTAACGCGTGCCAAGCCAGGTTGCCACCTGGCTGGCAACCTGCCCTTGCTTTTCAAACTGGATCAGTACCACCTGACGCGCCACATGCGGTTGCAAACCGAGCTGGCGTGCTTCATCCACAAGGCTATCGGGGCAATCCGGCAGCAGCAGGCGCGCCAGCAGGTCTTCGCTGCGCTGTGCCCGCCATTGCAGGTCAGCCTGCTGACGGCACTGTTCCATGAGCATCTCGGCAGTCATCTTGACCAGTTCGCCATATACCCGCACTTCGTCCGGCTCGCCGGTGATGCCGAGCACGCCGACCAATTGATGGTCAAGCATCAGCGGCAGATTGACCCCCGGCTTGACGCCACCGAGCTGCAACGCCGCCTGCGAATCAATTTCCACCACCTGCCGGTTGGCCAGCACCCGCTGCGCGCCCTCATGACGGGTACACAAGCGCTCGGGGTCGCCACTGCCGATGATGATACCCAGGTAGTCCATGACATTGACGTTGTAGGGCAGAATGGCCATGGCCCGGTCGACGATGTCCTGGGCCAGCGCCCGATCAAGGGCGAACATGAAAAGCTCCAGACGCGTGGCAAGGCTTGCAATGGTTAGGCATATGGATACATTTTGTTGAAGTTATAGAACGCCCGAGTGTGCCTGAAAGTGGTCACCGGCGCGACGTACATGGCAGAGTGCCCGCGTCGACCTTTTGAATTTCCACACACGTGCACAGGCCCCTTTTTGATCAAATCCCGACTCGCCAGTCTGCTCTCGCTATTGACCCTGCAAGCCTGCACCTCAATGGCGGAAAGCGAAGCACCGACGCAGCGTTTTGAAGACTACCGTCAACAAACCATTGAACTGATCCGCAAGCAACGCAACTTCCAGACCGCCGACCACGAGGCCGAACTGGGCTGGAACGCGCCGCGCCAATGGACCCCGACTGGAACGCCTAAAGGCGGCGTTCTGCTGGTGCACGGGCTGGGTGACTCAGCGTGGTCATTCAATGACGTGGCACAGAAGCTCGCCGCTCAGGGCTATCTGGTCAGGACCGTGCTGCTGCCAGGGCATGGTACCAAGCCCGAGGACATGCTCGATGTGCGTCTGGAGCAGTGGCAGCAGGTGGTGCGAGAGCAGACGCAACAGCTAAGCCGCGAGGTGCCGAACGTCTATCTGGGAGGCTTCTCAACCGGGGCCAATCTGGTGCTCGATTACGCCTATGACCACGAAGAAATTGCCGGGCTGGTGTTGTTCTCGCCGGCATTTCGTTCCAACAGCGGCTATGCCTGGCTGACCCCGTGGATCGGCTGGGCCAGGCCGTGGCTTGCCGCCCCCAACGACGGCCTGCGGCCGATGCAGACGCCGGTTCGTTACATGAACATGCCCACCAACGGTTTCGCCCAGTTCTATCGCAGCAGCGCGCTGGCTCAGGACCGCCTGCATCAACGTCGCTATGACAAGCCGGTGTTCATCGCCATCGCCGAGCACGACTCGGTACTCGACACTGATTACGTGCTGGATAATTTCAGCCAGCGCTTCAGTAACCCCGCCAGTCGCCTGATCTGGTACGGCGACCTGCCCGCCCGCGCTGCCAATACGCCGCGCGTCGAGGTGCGCAAGGACTACCTGCCGGAATACCGCATCAGCCGCTTTTCCCACATGGGCCTGCTTTTTTCAGCGGATAACCCGCTTTATGGCGTATCCGGTAGCCAGCGCATCTGCTGGAACGGCCAGAGCACACCGGACACCGCGAAATGCATGGCGGGCGAGCCGGTGTGGTATTCGGACTGGGGCTATACCGAACCTGGCAAGATCCACGCACGCCTGACCTTCAACCCGTATTTCGAGTGGCAAACCCAAGTGATGCTCGGCGTGCTGAATGCAACACAGTAAAACTCAAAGGCTCTTACTCCAGCGGCACCAGTCGCTCACGGCTGTTGCTCAGGTGCGTCCACATCGCCGCACGCGCTGCATCCGGGTCCTTGCGGCGAATGGCGCTGAGCAGTGCTTCGTGTTCCAGGTTGGCCAGATAGCCTTGATGCGCGAGGTTATTGCCCGCCCGCTCGCTTGACGCAATGCGGCTACGCGGAATGATAGCGCTGCCCAAGTGCTGCATGATCTCCATGAAATACGGGTTGCCGGTGGCTTCGGCGATGAGCATGTGAAAGCGTTTGTCGGCCTCCACACAACTGTCGTCATTGGCCAGCAGGTCCTGATAATCATCCAGTGCCTGACGCATGGCCGCCAGTTGCTCATCGGTGCGACGCACAGCGGCCAGCGCGACGGCCTGGGTTTCCAGGCCAATACGCAGTTCGATGATATCGCGCACCCGTGAAACGGTTTCAACCTTCAGACGCAGGCCGGTCTGGTCACTGCGCTCCAGCACAAACGTACCGATGCCGTGGTGGGTCACCACCAGCCCTGACGCCTGCAACTTGGAAATGGCCTCGCGCACGACAGTGCGGCTGACGCCGTGCTCACGAACGATCTGGTTTTCGGAAGGCAGCTTCTGACCGGGTGCGATTTTGCCCAGCAAAATACGCTGGCTCAGTTCGGTGACCAGATCGGTGGCCAGGCTGTGCTGACGACGTTTGGGCGCTGCGCTGACAGGCTCTTGCATGGCGAATGAATCCTGACTTGTCTGGTTGGGCTGCCGTATCACGGTCATAACAGCGCGAATGTGAGGTTGAGTGCGCAAAAAGGCCGGTGGCATCGGCCTGCGCAGTTGTCTTACTTGTATTACAAGCTATCTGCCACTGTCAAAGCTCTTGATTTGGCTCGAAGCGTTTTTTCAACAGCACAGCTTGAAAGAAACGGCCAGTGAGTAGACCAGACCCGACTCATAAAAAAGGCCAATACCCAGTAATCAATGGGTAAAACCATTAAATTAACACCGTCATACTGACGCGCCCTGCGCATGTACCTGCATCCAGAAAAACTTTCCCGATCGTCCAAATCATCAGCATCAGGGGATTGCACAAGCCTTTTTTACTTGTATGATGACCGACAATGCGAGGGACACACTTCGCACATACCCGCATAAAAACAACGAGTGGGAGATTCAACTGTGAGCACATCCAATTCCAGGATGGCCGACGGCACTGATTCGGTTCTGAGTTCAGCCGTATCGAAGGTCAAACGTCACGTCCTGCCGCTTTTCGTCATCATGTTTATCGTCAACTACATCGACCGGGTGAACATCGGCTTTGTGCGTTCGCACATGGAGCATGACCTGGGCATCGGTGCTGCTGCCTATGGCCTGGGTGCCGGACTGTTCTTCATCGGTTATGCCCTCTTCGAAGTCCCTTCCAACATCCTGCTGCAGAAAGTCGGCGCACGTATCTGGTTGACGCGGATCATGCTCACCTGGGGCATCGTTGCTGCCTGCATGGCCTTCATCCAGAACGAAACCCACTTCTACATCCTGCGTTTTCTGCTGGGTGTGGCCGAGGCAGGCTTCTTTCCAGGCGTGATCTACTACTTCACCCGCTGGTTGCCCGGGGTTGAGCGCGGCAAGGCAATTGCCATTTTCCTCAGCGGCTCGGCCATCGCTTCGCTGATTTCCGGACCGTTATCAGGCCTGCTGTTGCAGATCACCGGTTTCGGAATGAAAGGCTGGCAGTGGATGTATTTCATCGAAGGCATGTTCTCGGTGGGCCTGTGCTTCTTCGTCTGGTTCTGGCTGGACTCCAAACCGCACGACGCCAAATGGCTGACCCGCGAAGAACAGGACGCGCTGGTCAGCGCCATCGATGCCGAACAGGCTGCCCGCGAAGCGGCGACGCCAGTCAAAGCCTCCATCGGCAAGCTGCTCAAGGACAGCCAGATCATTCTGTTCTGCCTGATCTACTTCTTCATTCAGTTGACCATCTACGCAGCGACCTTCTGGCTACCGAGCATCATCCGCAAAATGGGCAGCCTGACTGACTTTGAAGTCGGCATGTTCAACTCCATTCCATGGCTGCTGTCGATCATCGGCATGTACGCTTTCGCCACGCTGTCCGCCAAGTGGAAGCGCCAGCAGGCGTGGGTAGCGATTGCGCTGCTGATTGCCGCTGCCGGGATGTTCATGTCCACCACTGGCAGCCCGATCTTTGCCTTCGTTGCCATCTGCTTTGCAGCACTGGGTTTCAAGTCGGCTTCGTCGCTGTTCTGGCCCATCCCGCAAGCGTATCTGGATGCACGTATCGCCGCAGCGGTCATTGCGCTGATCAACTCGGTGGGCAACCTGGGTGGCTTCGTGGCACCGACCACTTTCGGTTTGCTGGAAGAGCACACCGGCTCGATCCAGGGCGGGCTGTATGGCCTGACGGCCACATCGATCATTGCCGCAATCATCGTCTTCGCTGCGCGCAATACGCCCAAGCCAGGCGCGACGCCGGTAGCCGCCATCCATACCCCGGCCACGCATTGATGCAGGTTCGAAGCGACGCCATTACAGGCCATATTTTTTTACGGGATCAGCTATGAACATTCAACACGCCAACATCACCAGCAAGGCCCCTGTCATTACCGAGATGCAAGTAGTGCCAGTGGCTGGCCATGACGACATGCTGCTCAACCTCAGCGGCGCGCATGGCCCTTACTTCACCCGCAATATCGTGATACTCAAGGACAATGCCGGGCATGTCGGCGTCGGCGAAGTGCCGGGTGGCGAGTTGATCCGCCAGACGCTGGAAGACGCACGCTCGCTGGTGGTCGGCAGCAGCATCGGCACTTACCAGAAGATCCTCAATGAGGCACGCAAAGCCTTCGCCGATCGCGATTCGGGCGGCCGCGGCCTGCAGACCTTCGACCTGCGCATTGCCATTCACGCTGTCACCGCGCTGGAAGCCGCCCTGCTCGACCTGCTTGGTCAGCACCTGGGCGTACCGGTTGCTGCATTGCTGGGCGAAGGTCAGCAACGTGATCAGGTCGAGATGCTCGGCTACCTGTTTTATGTCGGCGACCAGCGCAAAACCGACCTGGCCTATCGTAGCGAGCCCGACGCCGATAATGACTGGTTCCGCATTCGTCATGAAGAAGCGCTGACTCCGCAGGCGGTGGTCCGTCTGGCTGAAGCTGCGCACCAGCGTTACGGCTTTCAGGACTTCAAGCTCAAGGGCGGCGTACTGAGCGGTGACGCAGAGATCGAAGCTGTCACGGCGCTGGCTGAGCGTTTTCCCGATGCGCGTATTACCCTTGACCCCAACGGAGCCTGGTCGCTCAAGGAAGCCATCCGCCTATGCCGCGATCAGCATCACGTGCTGGCGTATGCGGAGGACCCATGCGGCGCGGAAAACGGTTATTCCGGTCGTGAAGTGATGGCCGAGTTCCGCCGCGCCACCGGCCTGAAGACTGCCACCAACATGATCGCCACCGACTGGCGGGAAATGGGCCATGCCATTCAACTGCAATCGGTGGACATTCCACTGGCTGATCCGCACTTCTGGACCATGCAGGGCTCGGTACGTGTGGCGCAGATGTGCAACGAGTGGGGTCTGACCTGGGGCTCGCATTCCAACAACCATTTCGATATTTCTCTGGCGATGTTCACCCACGTTGCCGCTGCGGCACCGGGCAACATCACGGCGATTGATACCCACTGGATCTGGCAGGACGGCCAGCGCCTGACCAAGGCCCCGTTGCAGATTATCGGCGGCAAGGTCGATGTGCCCAAGCAGGCGGGGCTGGGCGTCGAGCTGGACATGGACCAGCTGGCCAAGGCTCACGAACTCTACAAAGGCATGGGCCTGGGCGCACGCAATGACGCAGTGGCCATGCAGTTTCTGATCCCGGACTGGAAATTCAACAACAAGCAGCCTTGCCTGGTGCGTTGAGCCAGCTTAAAAAACCACTCGCCGCCTGCTGACAATCTGGCTGGCACACGGCGCGCAACCCCCTTGCGCGCCGTTTTTTTCAAATCCGGCTTGGCATGCAAAATGGGCATGCTACTGTCTCGTAATCTCCTGTAACGACTAGACCGCATGCGCCATCTTGCCCGCACCCGCCCTCGCCTGACGCTCGCAGCTTTGGTTGGCCTCACCGCCGGCATTGCCTGGGCCTGGCTGATCCCCCACGCAACACTCACGCAGAGCCTGCTGACCGGCTGGGACACAGGCGTATGGCTGTATCTGATCCTTATTTTCGTTCGCACACTGCGCAGCAATGCTGACGATGTCCGCCGAGTCGCGATGATGGAAGACGAAAACGCGGGCGTCATTCTGGTAACGGTCTGCGTGGCGGCACTGGCGAGTCTGGCGGCCATCATCTTCGAAGTCGCGAGCAGCAAGGGCCTGTCCAGCGACGCCAAAATGCTCCATCACGCCTTTACCGGTCTTACCGTCATCGGTTCCTGGCTGATGATCGGAGTGATCTTCAGCCTGCATTACGCACGCATGTTCTATACCTGGAAAGGCAAGGAGCCCGCGCTGGCGTTTGTCGGCGGAGAAAAGCACCCCGACTACTGGGACTTTCTGTACTTTTCGTTCACCCTCAGCGTTGCGGTACAGACCTCCGATGTCGGCGTCGCGACCCGCGAAATGCGCAAGGTTGTGCTTGGTCAGTCGTTGATCTGCTTTGTGTTCAACACCGCGATTCTGGGCTTTTCGATTAATATCGCTGCCAGCCTGTTCAATTAGTGCTGGGTTTCATACAAACCCGTCAAGAGGCCTTCAGACAATGACCCCGTTGAAAATCGCAGTGCTCGATGATTGGCAAAACATAGCCAGCGATGTGGTGGACTGGTCGGTGCTCGACTCCGCGGGCGACATCAGCTTTCTGCACGACTTCCCGGCCGACACCGCAACCATGGTGCAACGCCTGCAAGGCTTCGACATCATTTGCCTGATGCGCGAGCGAACCCTGTTCGATGAGGCACTGCTCAGCCAACTGCCTGCGCTCAAATTGCTGGTCACAGGCGGCATGCGCAATGCGGCGATTGATATCCCTGCGGCCAAACGGCACGGCATTGTGGTGTGCGGAACAGAAAGCTATAAACACGCGGCACCGGAACTGACCTGGGCGCTGATCATGGGCATCACCCGCAATCTGGTGGCCGAGGCCAACTCTTTGCGCGCGGGCAACTGGCAGGTCGGGCTGGGCAGCGACCTGCACGGCAAAACCCTGGGCATTCTCGGGCTGGGCAGTATCGGCAAATGGATTGCCCGCTACGGTCAGGCGTTCGGCATGCAGGTCATTGCCTGGAGCCAGAATCTGACACCCGAAGCCGCTGCCGAATCGGGCGTCACGTACGTCAGCAAACAGCAACTGTTCGAACAGGCGGACGTGCTCTCGGTGCACCTGGTACTCAGCGACCGCAGCCGTGGCCTGGTGGATGCAGAGGCACTGAGCTGGATGAAACCGAGCGCCTACCTGATCAACTCGTCACGCGGCCCGATCATCGATCAGACTGCTCTGCTTGAAACGCTGCAACAGCGCAACATCGCAGGCGCCGCACTAGACGTGTTCGACATCGAACCGCTGCCCGCCGATCACCCGTTCCGCACGCTGGACAACGTGTTGGCAACACCGCATATCGGTTACGTCACCGAGAACAACTACCGAACCTTTTATGGGCAGATGATTGAAGATATTCAGGCCTGGCATGCGGGGTCGCCGATTCGGCTGCTTGGCTGACACGTTGTACTCCGTCAAAGCAGTAATCTGTCGGCTCGGTCACTCAGCCTTTTTGTTGCTCTAAAAACCCTGTTTGTGCGACCCTGCGCCGTTAACAGATAACGCTCGAAACAGGATTACGCCAGGAAGCCATATTTCAAGGAAGAACAGCAAAAGAAAAACGTTAATAAAAGCGTCATCTTAAGTTCCCCTCCTCGTTATATGAATACTGCAATCCACTAAGTTACAGCTGGCCTGGCGACTTATTCTTTTGTTTCGCAGGGTGCAGCCACTTGTCGCACGGGTCCTACAGAGACATTCGATGAATATTCGCTCAGACAGGTCATATGACCCCTTCATGGCCGCCAGGGAAAAGCCTGTAATGGCCGACCGAACCACGCGGGCCGTGGACGCTGGCGTTGCTGAGGCGAACCCTGAAAAACAGGCGAAACTCGACACCTATACGGCCTCCGACAACCGCTCCGCCGAGACACCGGAAGCGTCCCCTGTTTATACAAGAATGATGCTCAGCCGAAATACCCGGTCACTGGAGAGCGAAGATTCCTCGTCAGACACGGCTCTGCTTGCCAGTCAAAAAGCGCTTGTCAGCCAGAACGATACAAAGGCTGTTGGCAGCGAAGTGGCCGCGGTGAAGGACAGCACGGCCCTTTCGGACGCAGAAAAAAAAGCCAAGGAAGCAGAAAAGGCCGCTTCTTCAGAGGCAGCCAAAGCTGCCCAGAAAGTCGCGCGCGGGGGAGCCAACGTCAACCCTGATGACATCGCCACACCCGCTGCTGCCACGAAGATGATTCAGGACCTGAAAACGATTGGAGGCGGAACCTTACGCTTTCAGATGACGCATGATCAGATCAGCGACGCCAGGCAGATGGATAAGCTCAGGGCATTGCTTGGCGAAGGAGACAAACAGGGTGTGAAGGTTCAGTTCACCTTTCGCGACAATGCGAACCAGGGTGGCGGAAATGTGCTGACGGGAGAAAAGTTGAAGCAGGCCTCGGCCGACATCAGTAATGTGGTCAAAAAGTTTGGCAGTCGTACCAGTTTCGTCCTGGACACTTTCAATCAGGGCGGCAAAAGCGCCAGTCAGGACTGGGCTGACATGCAGACCACATTAATCAAAGCCGCGCGCAATTCCGGCTATAAAGGAACTATTGTTGTCGAGGACAGTAACTGGGGAGGCGGCCTGACTGCTGGCCCGCAAAGCGGCCTGGTCAAGTTTGCCGATCAATTAAAGGCCGCCAATGGCGAAGGCAACCCGGCCCTGGTTGGCAGCTTTCATGTGTATGCCAGGGAAAGCGAAGCCTCTTCCCGGCTTGCCAACCAGATCAAGGCACTGCGAGAGGCTGGCTATAAATTCCAGATTGGCGAAGTGGGTAACGCCAAATTTCTGATAGGAAACACCTTCCAGCAAAAGGACGAAGCCACCAAAGCCTTGAAAGATAATATGGCAGCTCTCAAAGCAGCCGGAGCGGACATTCTACCCGGCAAGGACCAGTTCCAGGATGGCAAACTTCGCCGCCGTGCCGGCTTTTCAAAGACAGATCAATTCCTGTGATTCAGTACGGCGTGTGATAAGGCTCCGGTATCCATGACACACGCTGCTGAACCTGACCCTCAAAGGGTCAGGCTTTGCACCTAGGAATCAGATACCTGCACCATCACAACGTATAAGCAATCCCCACCTGCACGGTCCGCGGTGCCCCCGGATACGCATAGACGTTGCCAAACGCGCCTTCCTCATACTCGGTATCGAAGACGTTCTTCAGGTCGAGGTTGAGCTTCACGTGCTCATTGACCTTGTAGTAGGCCAGCAGGTCGAACACGGTGTAGCTGTCCATCGAAAAGGCGACGTTGGCGGTGCGCCCGGCGCGCTGGTCGACATAACGACCGCCGCCGCCCAGACCCAAGCCGCGCAAGGCACCTTCCTGAAACTCGTAGACGTTGAGCAGGCTGAAGGTCTGCTCAGGGATGTTCATCAACCGTGTGCCGGAGCGCAGCGTGTTGTCCTTGGTTACTTCAGCGTCGACGTAAGCGTAGCTGCCCATCATCCGCCACTCGGGCGTCAGGTTGCCGACCACGTTGAGGTCCAGGCCACGGCTGCGCACTTCGCCTGCCGCGACACTGAATGTGGAATCAACCGGGTCGGTGGTCAGCACGTTACGCTTCTCGATCTGGTAGATCGCCGCATCAACACTCAACTGGCCGTCCAGCGCTTCCCACTTGGTGCCGATCTCGTACGACTTGCCCTCTTCCGGCTTGAAGCCGCCACCCAGCCGGCTGGCACCGCTGTTGGGCTTGAACGAACGTGCGGTGTTGGCGTAGACCGCGACGGTGTCGGTCAGGTCGTAGCTCAGGCCAACGCGCGGTGTGACGGCGTTATCGCTGGCGGTCCAGCTGCTGGTGCCAGGCAAGAAGGAATCGTAGTCATGTTCAAAACGCTCCAGACGCACGCCGCCCAATAACTTCAGGCGCTCGGTCAGCGCCACCTGATCCTGCACGAAGGCAGCCCAGGTCTTGAGGTTTTCCTTGTCATGGGTCGTGGTCCGGGTCAGTGCCGGTCGGGCCTGACCATAGACAGGGTTGAAGATGTCTATCGGGTAGGCGCCGACGGCACCGCTGGAACGCTGGATGATCGACTTGTAATCATAATCCTCATACTCGACCCCGGTCAGCAGCGTGTGATCGAAGCCACCGGCGGAAAAGTGCCCGGTCAGGTTCAACTGCACATCGCGGTCTGTCCATTCCAGCTTGCGATAGTTGAAGTTGCGCCCGAGGGTACGACCATCAGCCGCCAGGCCGTTGGCCTCGATGGCATCGCCTTGCAGGGAACCGTCGAGAAGCTGGACGCCACCGCCCAGCTTCCAGTCGGCATTTAGGTCATGGTCGAAGCGCAACTGTGCCATGTTGTTATCGTTATGCAGCTTGCCCACGCTCTTCTCGCCGAAGAACGTGTCGCGCGAGGCGGTGCTCGTCTGGTTGGCGTAACGCGTCAGGCCACGATCCAGCGGTGCATTGTTGCGCATGAAGTCGCCTTCGAAGGTAATGCGCGTGGCGTCGTTGACCTCCCAGCTCAAGACCGGAGCCACACCATAGCGCTCGGTCTCGACGTGATCACGAAAGGTATCGCCGCCTTCGCCCACGACGTTGAGGCGATAGGCGAAACGCCCTTCGTCATCCAGCGGACCGGACGCGTCCAGCGTGCCGCGCTTCATGCCCTGATCATTGAGCTGGCTGCCCAGCGTGACCTTGCGCTCGGCCAGTGGCTGCTTGGAGACCACGTTGAAAGTGCCGCCCGGATCGCCCCGGCCGTACAGCGTGGTGGCCGGACCGCGCAACACTTCAAGGCGCTCGATGGTGTTGGCATCCGGCATGTTCGGATAGCCGCGATTGATCGGGAAGCCGTTGCGATAGAACTCGCCGGTGGTAAAACCGCGCACCGTGAATGTAGTCAGCCCTTGACCGCCGAAGTTGTTGGCCCGCCCGACGCCGCCCGCGTAGTCCAGAGCGTCCTGCAAGCGCGTGGAGCCGATGTCTTCTACCGCGTCGCGGGTCACAACGCTGACGGACTGTGGCGTTTCATGCAGCGAGGTATCGGTGCGCGTGGCGCTGGCGGAGCGTGTGGCGCGATAGCCCTCGACCGGCCCTTGCGCCGTTTCAGCATTGGCAGCGCCCTGAATGTCGATATTCTGCAACTCTATGGAAGGTTGCCCGGCAGTAACCTGGTCAGCCCAGGCGGCTTGAGAGATCGCTTGAATGACGCAAAGTGAAACGAGAGTACGACGCATCGACGTGCAGCCCTTGGCAAGAAACCAGGCCTCTTGGGACCCGGCAGGATTTTTCGCGAATAGTACAGATTCGTATTAACGCCTGATACAAATTCGCAAAAATATCTTTTGCCTATGCTGCGCATCTCGCTTCGCAACCGTGGGGACAAACAGGCAAACTGGCGCTCATCGCACTTCACAAGAGAACCGACAATGCCTCTTTCCGACAAGCCTGCCGACCCGCGCTGTGCTTTGCTGGTGATCGACATGCAGTACGACTTCATGCCCGGCGGACAACTGGCGGTGGCTGACGGCGATGCGTTGCTGCCGTTGATCAATCGTCTGGGCGCGCGCTTTGCCCGAGTGATCATCACGCAGGACTGGCATCCTGCCGGGCATATTTCGTTTGCTTCAAGCCACGCTCAGCGCCTGCCATTCGAGAGCATCACCCTGCCCTACGGCCCGCAAACGCTATGGCCGGACCATTGCGTGCAAGGCAGCCACGGTGCGCAGTTGCACGCCGATCTTGACCTGCCTCACGCGCAACTGATCCTGCGCAAGGGCTGCAATGCGCATATCGACAGCTATTCGGCATTTCTGGAGGCAGACCGTACGACCAGCACAGGCCTGGCCGGGTATCTGAAAGAGCGCGGCATCGACACTGTATTCGTGGTCGGTCTGGCGCTGGATTTCTGCGTCGCCTGGTCTGCTCAGGATGCACGCAGTGCCGGTTTCAATACGTATGTCATCGAAGATGGCTGTCGCGCCATCGACATGAACGGCTCGCTGGAGAACGCCTGGAAGACCCTGCTGAGCATGGGTGTAGAACGCGTGCAAAGCGCCGATCTGCTGGGCTAGACAGGCGCATCCTGCAACCGGTGCAAACAATCGTTGATACGTCCCGCGGTTAGCGAACGACCGCGCGTGGCGCCTGTCTGAACCATCGGACCGGCAATGCCCGTGCCGGTCCATTTCATCACTGGCGCTGAGGATGTTGTATGGATCACGAAGTAGACGGCAAGACCCCCGGCCTGTCAGCCGAGGAAGAGCGCGAGATTGATGAAAACCAGCCGCCCCGCGCGGCGGTGCTGCACGAAACCATCCGTATTCAGGGCGATCACGAACTGGAGCGCAGTGTTGCCGCCCTGTGGTGGTCGGCACTCGCGGCCGGGCTGACCATGGGCCTGTCGTTGATGGCCATGGGGCTGTTCAAGTCGCGGCTGGAAGGCATACCCGGCAGTCACGTCATCAGCAGCCTTGGCTATTCGGCCGGATTTCTCGCGGTCATCCTGGCGCGCCAGCAATTGTTCACTGAAAACACTATTACCGCCGTGCTGCCGATCATGAGCAAGTTGAACCTGGCCAATATCGGTCGATTGTTCCGACTATGGGGTGTGGTACTGGCGGGCAACCTCGCTGGGACGCTGCTGGTGGCCTATGTCATGCTCAATCTGCCGATTTTCGACACCAGCACAGACAAGGCATTTCTGGAGATTGGCCACAAGGTCATGGAAAACGACGTCAGTCAGATGTTTTCCAAGGGCATCGTGTCCGGCTGGATGATCGCGACCATGGTCTGGATGATTGCGTCCATGGAAAATGCCAAGATCGCCATTATCATTCTGATCACCTACTTGATGGCGCTCGGAGACTTCACGCACATTGTCGTGGGCTCGGCCGAAGTGTCCTATCTGGTATTTGCCGGAGAACTGGGCTGGAAGGATTTCTGGTTTACCTTTGCCGCTCCTACATTGGCAGGCAATATCATTGGTGGCAGCTTTATCTTTGCCTTGATCAGCCACGCACAGATCCGCAGCGAAAAAGACACGACCGCCAAACTGGAACGCGATCGTCAGAACAAGGCAGAAAAAAGCCGCCGCGAAAAGCAGCAGCAAGAGCTCAAGGACGCGGATATCAGCATGCGGAATGACATATGATCCCTATCATTAAACTTTCTTTCAGGAAGCGCAGTGGCTTTTAAAGGCAGAATGAGTTTTTGAACGCACTTATTCAGGCAGGGACCATGACCCGAATTCTGGCAATCGAAGATGATGCCATCACAGCAAAGGAAATCGTGACCGAGCTCAGCAACCACGGACTGGAAGTGGACTGGGTGGACAACGGCCGTGACGGTCTTGCACGTGCAGTGAGCGGAGACTATGACTTGATTACTCTGGACCGCATGCTTCCGGAGATGGATGGTCTGACCATCGTCACCCACCTGCGCGCCCAGGGTATCTCCACGCCGATCTTGATGATCAGCGCCCTTTCCGACGTGGACGAGCGGGTGCGCGGGCTGCGCGCAGGCGGTGATGACTATCTGCCCAAACCGTTTGCTTCCGACGAAATGGCAGCACGTGTCGAAGTGCTCCTGCGCCGCAGCAACCCGGTCAGCGCGGGCAAGACCGTGCTGCAGGTCGCTGATCTGGAACTGAACCTGATCAGCCGCGAAGCCTGCCGTGGTGGTGAGCCGCTGACCCTGCTGCCCACCGAGTTCAAGCTGCTGGAATTCCTGATGCGCAACAGCGGCCAGATCATCACCCGCATGATGATTTTCCAGGAAGTCTGGGGCTATCACTTTGATCCGGGTACCAATTTGATCGACGTACACATTGGCCGTCTGCGCAAGAAGATAGACCAACCTGGCACCGCACAGCTGATCCAGACCGTGCGAGGTTCAGGTTATGTTATTGCCGAACCCGTCTAAGGGCTGGCGATCTTCAACAAGCCGATTACTGGCGCTATACAGTTCCTTGTTCGTCGCCTGGAGCGTGATGCTGCTGGGCGTTCTCTACTGGGAGGTCAACTCCTACCTGGATAACCTCGCCCGCCAGTCACTCACTCACCGCCAGCAGCTGTTTTCGCGCTTTGAAGGTCAGGCACTGGTTGACGCTCTGGCCACCAGCATGACCTTCGATACGCGCGCAGTGGACGCCTACGGCCTGTTCGACCGAAACTTTCGCCCCGTGGCAGGCCCTATCACCCGCGTGCCGAAAAACCTGCCCATCGACGGCCAGATCCATGTACTGAGCGACTGCATCGAATCGGATGACCCGGGCCTGCCGCAAGGCAGCTGTGATGCGATAGTCAACCGAACGTCCGACGGGCGCTGGCTGGTACTGGTGCGCGAGAATGGCTCGTTGCTTGCCGTCAGCACCCTGATCCTGCACGCCTTGCTGTGGGGCATCTCTCTGACCATTATTCCCGGGGTCGCCGGTTGGCATTTGCTGCGCCGCCGACCGTTGCGCCGCATACGCGCCATTCAGGCCAGCGCCGAATCAATCATCGCCGGCGACATGGCCGGTCGCCTGCCGGTCTCGAACAGGCGCGATGAGCTGGACATGCTGGCGGTGATCGTCAACGCCATGCTCGACCGTATCGAAAAGCTCATGAACGAGGTCAAGGGCGTCTGCGACAATATCGCCCATGACCTGCGCACGCCACTGACCCGGCTGCGCGCCCAGCTTTATCGCATTCAGCAGCAATCAGCGCACGATTCGCCCCACTCCACCCAGATTGCCCAGGTAATCAGTGAAGCAGACACGCTGATGGCGCGTTTTCGTGGGCTGCTGCGCATTTCGGAACTGGAAGACCGTCAGCGACGCTCAGCCTTCGTAGAACTAGAGCTGCAGCCACTGCTGCAGGAACTGCATGATTTCTACCTGCCGCTGGCCGAAGAAGACCAGATCACCCTGTTGCTGGACCTGCACGACACGTTACCCACACTGGTAGGCGACCGAGCCCTGCTGTTTGAAGCGCTGACCAACCTGCTGGGAAATGCAATCAAGTTCACCCCTTCCGGCGGGATTGTGAAAATCAGCGCCTACCCCTCCAGCGACGGCCTCACGCCATGCATCGAAGTACAGGACTCCGGGCCCGGCATCCCCGTCGCCGAGCGCGCAGCCGTCTTCCAGCGCTTCTATCGCAGCGAAACCGGCACTGAACAGAGCGGTTTCGGGCTCGGTCTCTCCGTAGTCGCCGCCATCGTCAATCTGCATGGTTTTACGCTGCAGATAGGCATCAGCGAATACGGCGGCGCAAGCTTGTTGCTGGAATGTCGCACCGTAAACACCCTCGCCTGAGATTCAGTCACAACCCCCTTCCGTAAAACGCTGCGCGCCTGCTTTTTGACGAGCTTGAAGCGTCTGCCTCAATGCTTCCAGAGCTTTCGATAGTTATCTGGCGCAGTCTGCCAAGCGCTAAATTGTAACAATATGTTTCAAAAAACGACACAGCTTCACCGTTTCAGCGCTCACAAGTTCCACTCAATAAATGCGCTTTTCTGGCTTTATATGACGGTTTTCCCCGAATAAATCACCCCATCGAGCAGATGGGAGTTCTTCGCCTCACAGGCAAAATGTGAACGAATAGACATTTTTATGACGTCAGCGTCTTGTCGCTGCGCTGGCACTGCGCTATCTATAACCGGGCAAACGAGGTACCTGCTGCACCGCTTGGCTGCACCCAAAATAATAACTCACCGGATTTCGCCACTAACAAGGCGAGGCTTTGACATGGCTGCCAGAGCAGAGAACGCTGTACTAATTAGTTGGATCAACATCGGCTGGGAGGCTGTTATGGGCGCACAATCAAAGATTTTAAGCGTAGGTCAGTACAAGGTTTACACCGAGACTTACTGGAAAGGCAGCGAGGCCAAGACCATCTTGCTGGTCAACGGTGCGTTATCGACCACCGGCTCTTTCGGGCAGACCGTCAAGTACCTGCAACCGCACTACAACCTTGTACTATTCGACCTGCCGTTTTCGGGGCAATCCCGAGCCCACAACCCGGACGACATGATTGTCAGCAAGGAAGATGAAGTAAATATCCTGCTGCAGTTGATCGACCTCTACCAGGTGAACCACCTGCTGTCGGTGTCCTGGGCGGTGTATCGGCGCTGCTGGCCCTTGCCGAATGCCCGCCATCCGTGGAAAAGGCGATCATCAGTTCGTTCTCGCCGGTCCTCAACGAGGCCATGCTCGACTACATCGACAACGCCCAGATCTACCTGGCCGCCCGCGAGAAGCGCAAGATCGGCTCACTGCTCAATGACACCGTGGGCAAGTACCTGCCGCGTCTGTTCAAACTCTATAACTACAAGCACCTGATCAGCCTTGCCGAACACGAATATCGCCAGATCGACTTTCACATTAGCCAGATTCGTAAACTAAGCGCCACTAACTATGTCGAGCGTTTCTCCTCGATCAAGATTCCGGTGCTGTTCATCAACGGTGAAAAAGATGAGTACACCACCGTTGAAGATGCGCGGATGTTTTCCAACTACATCGCCAAAAGCAGTTTCAACGTAGTTCCGGACACCGGGCATTTTCTGGACCTTGAGAGCAAGGCGGCGTGGCACCACTCGCAACGCACCGCACTGACTTTCCTGGGCACTGAAGCCACTCAACAGGTATGGCCAAGCGTCACCGCGATGGCCTGAAGCACGCTCGCCTGCGCCCGGGAAGCCGTTCAGCTTTTCCGGCGTGACGCAGTGATTCACCGGTGTTGGTTTCTTTGATCGGGCAGTGCTATTCGTTGATGACTTTTCCTTTTGCAACGCGTTTGCGTTGGTACTGCCGTGCTACCGGAAATGTCCGGCCATCGCACTTCATACCTGTTCAGCCCGGCCTGGTGCTGGGGTTCATTTCACTGCTCTCGCTCAGCGCTTGCTCCGCAGGAAAACCTGCGGAAAAGGCGCTGGTGCGAGTCGAGGTGCAGCCAGTTGCCTTGGTGGACGTCTCAAGCAGTGTGACGCTGACAGGCGATATCCAGGCGCGCAAGGTGACCGAGCAAGCGTTTCGCGTGTCGGGCAAGCTGATCAAACGCTATGTCGATGTCGGGGACCGCGTGCGTGCCGGGCAAGTGCTTGCCAGGCTGGACCCGCAAGAACAGAAGAACGAACTGGCGTCGGCCAATGCCGAAGTGGCCATACGACAGTCGCGTTTATACCTAGCCGAACAGAATTACCAGCGTCAGCAAGTGCTGCTGCCCAAGGGCTATACCAACCTCAGTGAATACCAGAAGGCACACTCCGGCCTTGCGAGTGCGCGTGCTGAATTGGCAGCGCTGCAAGCTCAACAGGCCAACGCACGTGATCAAGTCGGTTACACCGAACTGCTCGCAGTAGCCGATGGCGTCATCACTGCACGGCACGCCGAAGAAGGTCAGGTGGTCCAAGCCGCCGCGCCGGTGTTCAGTGTTGCTCACGATGGCGAACGCGAAGCGGTATTTTCCGTGTATGAATCGCTGCTGCGCTCCGATCAGACAGGCACCACGGTGATCATCAGCCCTATTGCTCAGCAGAGCATTCAGTTGACCGGCATCATCAGGGAAATCACGCCCATCGTTTCCGCCGCAAACGGCACGTTGCGAGTGCGCGTTGCGCTGCCGAAAGTCGCCGCTGCGCCTGCGCTCGGCTCAGTGGTCAGCGCCCGCCTGCAGGTTCGGTCGCAACGGGCGTTCGCCCTGCCCTGGTCAGCGCTGAGCCGCACCAAGGGTCAACCGGCAGTCTGGCAGGTGGACGCTCAGGCCAGGGTCAAGCTGACGCGGGTCAATGTGCTGCGCTATGAACAAGGTCAAGTGATCGTTTCAGAGGGGCTGTCCGAGGGCGATCGGGTGGTTTCCCGCGGGCTGCAGTTTCTCTATCCGGGGCAACAGGTCGAGGTGGCCGAAGTGATGACTGCCGGCGTCAACGGCATGCAGTCCGGACAGAAAGTACGCATGCAGCGAGAGGTCAGTTTGTGAGGGAACGCTTCAATCTGTCGGCCTGGGGGCTCAGGCATCGCACGCTGGTCTGGTACATGATGTTCGTTTCACTGCTGATGGGCAGTTGGTCGTTTCTGAATCTGGGCCGCGAGGAAGACCCTTCCTTTGCCATCAAGACCATGGTCATTCAGGCGCGTTGGCCGGGTGCGACGCTACCCGACACCTTGCAACAGGTTACCGACCGGCTGGAAAAGAAGCTCGAAGAAATCGACGCGCTGGATTACGTGAAAAGCTACACACTGGCCGGCGAATCGACGCTTTTTGTCTTTCTCAAAAGCGAGACCCGCAGCGCCGATATTCCGGCAGCGTGGTATCAGGTGCGCAAGAAGATCAGCGATGTACGCAGCGAATTGCCCAGCGGCATTCAGAGCCCTGCATTCAACGATGAGTTTGGTGACGTGTTCGGCAGTATCTATGCGTTCACCGCTGATGGACTGTCCTTTCGCCAGTTGCGCGATTACGTCGAACAGGTACGCGCCGACATCCGCAGCGTACCCAACCTGGGCAAGATCGAGCTGCTCGGCGCCCAGCGCGAAGTCATTTATCTGAATTTCTCGATCCGTAAGCTTGCGGCGCTGGGCATCGATCAGCGCCAGGTGCTGCAAAGCCTGCAAGCGCAAAACTCGGTAACGCCTGCTGGGGTGATTGAGGCAGGCCCGGAACGCATTGCGGTGCGCGCCAGCGGTCAGTTCAGCAGTGAAAAGGACCTTGAGGCCGTCAACCTGCGCTTCGGCGAGCGGTTCTTTCGCCTCAGCGATCTGGCGACCATCGAACGCCGCTACGCCGACCCGCCCTCCTCGCTGTTCCGTTTCAATGGCCAACCGGCCATCGGGCTTGCGGTGGCCATGAAACAAGGCGGCAACATTCAGGCATTCGGTACGCAGTTGCAGCAGCGCATCGACCAGCTGACCACCGAGCTGCCATTGGGCATCGGCGTGCATCTGGTGTCCAGCCAGGCCGACGTGGTTGAAAAAGCTATCGGCGGCTTCACCCATGCACTCTTTGAAGCGATCCTGATTGTGTTGGTCGTGAGCTTCATCAGCCTCGGCATTCGCGCAGGTCTGGTGGTGGCCTGTTCGATTCCGCTGGTGCTGGCGCTGGTCTTCGTGTTCATGGAGTACAGCGGCATCACCATGCAGCGCATCTCGTTGGGCGCGCTGATCATCGCCCTGGGCCTGTTGGTGGATGACGCAATGATTACCGTCGAAATGATGGTGACCCGCCTGGAAAGCGGCGATTCGTTACCGCAGGCCGCGACCTTTGCCTATACCTCGACCGCCTTCCCGATGCTGACCGGCACGCTGGTGACGGTTGCCGGTTTCGTGCCCATCGGCCTGAATTCCAGTTCAGCGGGCGAATATGTGTTCACCATGTTCGCGGTCATCGCCGTGGCCCTGCTGCTGTCCTGGCTGGTGGCGGTGCTGTTTGCGCCGCTGATTGGCGTGCACATTCTAAAGGCGTCGGCGCCGCATGCCGCGCCGGGGCGCTGGATGCGCGGCTTCAGCGGCCTGCTGGTCAAGACACTGGAGCACCGCTGGTGGGTAATCGGCATCACACTACTGATGTTCATCGCCTCGCTGTTTGCGGCCAGGCTGCTGCAGAACCAGTTCTTTCCGGACTCCGACCGCCCGGAAATCCTGGTGGATATCTATATGCCGCAAAACGGCTCCATCGAAGGCACACGCCAGACCATGGATCGCTTTGAAGCCACGCTCAAGGACGATCCCGATGTGTTGCGCTGGAGTTCCTATGTGGGCAAAGGTGCGGTGCGTTTCTACCTGCCGCTGGACCAGCAACTGAGCAATCCCTTTTATGGGCAGCTGGTGATCGTCAGCCAGGGCGGCGCAGCGCGTGATCGTCTGATCGAGCGTCTGCGCCAGCGCTTTCGTGACGATTATGTCGGGGTGGGCGGCTACGTCCAGCCACTGAACATGGGGCCGCCAGTGGGCTGGCCGGTGCAATACCGGGTAAGCGGCCCGGACATCGAACAGGTGCGCAGCCAGGCGATGGCACTGGCGGCCATCCTCGACGCCAACCCGAACATCGGCCAGGTCATCTATGACTGGAACGAGCCGGGCAAAGTACTGAAGATTGATATCGCGCAGGACAAGGTGCGTCAATTCGGCCTGTCTTCGGAAGACGTGGCGCAAATTCTCAACAGCATGGTCAGCGGAACGACCATCACGCAGGTGCGCGACAGTACCTACCTGATCGACCTGGTCGCGCGCGCAGAAAACGATGAGCGCAACTCGGTACAAAGCCTCGGCAACCTGCAGATCCCGACACCCAATGGTGCGAGCGTGCCGCTGCTGGCGTTCGCCACGCTCAGTTACGAGCAGGAACAGCCGCTGGTCTGGCGTCGCGACCGGCTGGCGACCATCACCCTGAAAGCCAGCGTGCTCGGAAAATTGCAACCGGCCGCGCTGGTCAGGCAATTGAAACCGGAAGTCGACGCCTTCAGCGCGCGCCTGCCACTGCGTTATTCGCTGGCTACTGGTGGCGCGGTCGAGGCCAGCGCCCGCTCGCAAGGGCCCATATTGAAGGTCGTGCCACTGATGTTGCTGCTGGTGGTGAGCTTTTTGATGATCCAGCTGCACAGTGTCAAAAAGCTTCTGCTAGTGGTCAGCGTGGTGCCGCTCGGGCTGATTGGCGTGGTCGCAGCGTTATTGATATCCGGCTATCCGCTGGGCTTCGTCGCGATTCTTGGTGTGCTGGCGCTGATCGGCATCATTATTCGCAACTCGGTGATTCTGGTCACACAGATCGACGAGTTCATCGCTGCCGGTGAGAGTGCCTGGACATCGGTGGTCAAGGCCACCGAACATCGCTGCCGGCCGATTCTGCTGACCGCAGCAGCTGCAAGCCTGGGCATGATCCCGATTGCCCGCGAGGTGTTCTGGGGCCCGATGGCGATCGCCATGATCGGCGGTATCGCCATTGCCACCTTGCTGACATTGTTTTTTCTGCCTGCGCTGTATGTGGTCAGCTACAGGATCAGGCCGCCTGCGGCTTAGCGGGTCAGATTTCGATTGGCAGAAAATCAAACAACGCCTGAGGAGCCTCGACCAGCAACATGTTTTTGAGCGGTTCCGGACATTCAAGCGCCCGGAACTGCTCGACCACACTGGCGTAACTGACTTCTTGTTCATGCTGGGTGTGTGGCCAGTCGCTGCCCCATACCAACCGGCGCGGACCAAAGCTTTGCAGCAGCAGCGGCAATGCAGCGTGGGCAAACGCCGCATTCTGCTCGGCACTGCCGCCCAGTCGATAAATTGCCGAGACTTTCATCCACAGCTGCCCGCTCAGGCCCAATTCCAGCAATGCCTGGAACGCCGGGTCATCAATACCAAGGCGCGCATCGGGTCGACCAAAATGGTCGATCACAATCTTGCAACCGAATGGTAGCAACTGCCGGATCAGCCCCGGCAAGTCGGCAACCTCACGGTGCAGTTCAATATGCCAGCCAAGGGTCCAGACGTTCTTGAACAACGACTTCCATTCAGGTGCCGTGAAGTCAGGCAACGCCCTGCCGATGAGGTTCAGGCGAATACCGACAATGCCCAGCCCGGCCATACGCTGCAAGGCGCCACGGCTGATATCGGTATCAACCACCGCCACACCGCGCAACCGATCAGGGGCCTGTGCCAGAGCGTCGAACAGAAACCGGTTATCGGTGCCCAGAAAACTGGGCTGCACCAGTACGCCATGACTCAAACCATGTTCGTGCAGGTGGGCCAGATACGCTTGCACAGTGGCATCGTAGTCCGGGCTGTAACGTCGTCCTGACGTCAGACTCAAATCCTTGCTGAAGACATGAGCATGGGCATCAATGCCCAGGATTGGCGTGGTGGGGTCGGTCATGAGTTCATCTGTAAGTCAACGCGGTGCTGTAACACCGCGGGTGAAAGGATATTCAAGCCTGCTGCGCCGCGCCCTTATCCAGCGGGTCTGCAGCAACCGGCGTGGCCTCAAGATTGCGCCCACGGGTTTCCGGCAGGCAGAAAGCAGCCACCATCGCCACGCCATAGGCAATACCGGCATCAATGCCGATGGCAGTGCCCAGCGACATCGATTCGCTCATATGGCCCACCAGAAACGGGAACACCGCCGACAATACGCGCCCGAAGTTGTAGCAGAAGCCAACCCCTGCCCCACGTACGTCTGCCGGGTACAACTCGTTGAAAAACGAACCCAGGCTGGCCGGAATGCCAGCGGCGAAGAACCCCAGCGGAAAGCCGAGAAACAGCATTTGCGTGTTGCTCAACGGCAGCATCAGATAGCACTGCACCGTGACCACGCAGCACAGCGCGAACAGCATGATGTTCTTGCGTCGGCCAATGCGGTCGATCAACAGACCGCTGCATACGCAACCGCACCAGAATGCAACGATAATGACCGCCAGATAGCCGCCGGAGCTGAGCACTGACAGGTTGCGTTCGGTCTTCAGAAAGGTGGGCAGCCACGTCATGACCGCGTGATAACCGCCGTGCGCACCAAGGCCCAGCAAGCCGCCGAGCAAGGTGACGCGCAATAATTCGGGGCGAAAGATTCCGGCCATCGACTTGAAGAAATTGCCCTTCGGCGCAGCGTTTTTCTGCATGCGCTGGAAGCTGTCCGGCTCCTCGACGTTGCGGCGCACCCAGATAATCATCAGTGCTGGCAGCAGGCCGACGAAAAACATTACCCGCCAGGCAATATCCTCCGGCACAAACGAATAGATCAGGGTAAACAACACCACCGCCAGCCCCCAGCCGACAGCCCAGGCGCTTTGCACCGTTGCCATGACCTTGCCGCGGTAACGCGACTGGATGGTCTCGGCCATCAACACCGCGCCCGCCGCCCACTCACCGCCGATGCCAAAGCCCTGCAGCGCCTTGATGATCAGCAACTGATTGAAGCCGGTCACGAAGGCAGACAGAAAGGTAAAGAAGGAAAACCACAGGATCATCCATTGCAACGTGCGAACCCGGCCATAACGGTCGGACAACGTTCCGCCGACCCAGCCACCCAGTGCCGACGTCACCAGCGTCACGGCGCTGATCAGCCCTGCGTCGCCTTTGGTCAGGGCAAAGGCGGCAATCAAGGCTGGAATGGCCAGTCCGAACATCTGCACTTCCAGAGCGTCCAGCGACCAGCCGCCGAAACAGGCCCAGAAGGTCTTGCGCTCCTTGGGAGTGACTTCGCGATACCAGTTGAACATGGCTTCCTATCCTTATGAGCGTTGAATGAGTCGGGGTGATTGCAGTGCGATCAGCGAATTTCCACGCTGTAGCGGAAATGGCTGGCGTGCCCTCGTGAACGTCGCCACTCCAAAGGTTCACCGGCGTAATTGCGCGCCAGTCGTTCGATGACCACTACCGGGCTGCCGACCGAAACCTGCAGCAACCGACCGTACACATCGTTGACCGCTTCAGCCGTCAGGCTCTCTTGCGCATAAGCCACAACCTGACCGCAGGCCTCCTCATAGATCGGATAAAGCAACGGCCCCTGGGTATCGAGGTCCAGATCCAGCAAAGCCTGGAAGCGCATCCGAGGCAGCCAGATTTCTTCAGCCAGCACCGGCTGACCATCCAGCAAGCGCAGTCGGATCATCCGAATGACCGGCGCACCGGACACCAGGCCCAGTGCCTGGCTGACCGATGAAGGCGCTGCCACAGGCTCTATCGATAAAATTCGGCTTTCCGGTACACGGCGCTCACCCGCTTCGGTCTGAAAACGGAAAAAACGGAACAGCGACGACTGAAACCGGGCACGCCGAATAAACGTGCCACGCCCCTGCTGGCGCTCCAGAACATTGTCGCTGACCAACAGATCAATGGCCTTGCGCACGGTGCCGGTAGACAGGCAATACTCAGCGGACAGCGCCGCTTCAGTAGGAATGGCTTCGCCCGGACGCCAACGATTATTGGCAATCTGTTCGGCCAGACTGTCGCGCAGGCGTTGATAAAGCGGAAGGCGTTCGTCGCTGGAGAGCTTGTTCATTGTTGTAGTTATCCAGTCATATATATGAATATTTGAGCGGATTATTGGCACGTCGCCGTTGGGCGTCAAGGGCCGATAGTCAGGACGTCAGATCGGGGATATGAATTCAAAAGGTTTCTTGATGGTGCGGAAATAGCCTTGGTCAACGCTGACGAGCGCGTTGGATGCCGATAATTACATTCACCAAAACCGGAGAAAAGGGCTGAAGAAACTGCTGGGCATCTACCTCAAGCAGGTCATTTTTTAACAGATTGAGAACATCATCTTCCTCAATAAACAGCTCAGCAGGGTCAATGCTGCAAGAAAACAGCAGTGCATCAATCATCTGCTTGCGCTCTCCCACAAGACCCCGGTTCGACTCATGGGTATCGCCTAAATTGAGCACGTTGATACTTGCGCACGCCCGAGGCGTGGTGCCTGCCACCAGACCCGAAAGCTCAAACTGCAGCTCTTTTTCACATTCGATCATCAGCGGCGTAAGCGGCAAAAACTGACGGCCATGAGCCTTGTCACACCGCTTGGCGTTAGTGCAGCTCGCGACAATATTGCCGAAATCCAGAGTGCGACGCGGTGCTAGATGCTGCGCTTCAACATGTTCATTGCAGGCACTGCCTTTCTCGGCAGTGATCCTGCAGCAGCAATAGGCGCACAAACCATGCTGTTCAGTGACACAGGCGTAGCGAATGGCATCCTTGATATCTTCATGCCCCACCAGGTCGGCGTATTTCTTTCCCTTGTTCGCGCGCTTCCATTTTTCCAGCACCGCGAGACTTCCCTTTTCAATCTTTCTCACGGCGCACTTCCAGCTTGCGAATCAGCAGCGAAGCTTTCGCCAGTTCGATGTGATTTGCAGGTAACTCGTCAGCCAACCCTGTGTAGAGAGTACGAGCTTCATCGAGCTCTCCTCTCATCAAAAAGTGCTGCAGTTTATCCAGAGCTGTTTGAATCTCCTCATTTCGAATATCAGTGTCCATGACACTCGACAGCACCTGATTGGCATCAAGACCATAAAGACTGTCCTGCTCACGTAACTCGCCATCGTCCATGACGTACACCAGCACATCCTTGCTGTCGCTGATGACCAACGGCGAATGCGTGGTCAAGAGGAACTGGCAATTGGGGAACGTTGTAGTGAGTTGGGCGATGAGACTGCGTTGCCATTTGGGGTGCAGGTGCAAATCAACTTCGTCGATCAGGACGATGCCATTGCCGTGTAACGGGTTTTCCAGCGCCGGGTTCATCATGGCTAGGCGTCTGGCGATGTCGCCGACGAGCGCCATCATCGATTTTTCGCCCTGGGACAGCTGGGATACGTTTAGCGTCTTACCGTCTTTATCAATAGCCATGTGCAAGCGCGGCTTACGCTTGACGCGCAGTTTTGTGAAGCCTGGCATGAACGCCTCAACCGCAGTTCTGACCGCAGTCAGCTGGCGGTCACGTGAAGAGGCATGCTCCCTGGTCAGCACTTTCCAGAGTTCTGTATCAATCAAGATCTTTTGAGACAGCTCATTCAGCAACTCTGTCGAGATACCCGTTTCATTCTCGCTGTCTTCGCGCTCCCGAAACCACTCGAAAAAGCGGCGAAAATCCACGCCACGCCCCAAGGCGTTGTCGTAGCCGTCGAGTTGATCAAAGGTATGTCTGGCGTGGACTTTGAGCGGTATCTCAATGACAGAGCGCTCGACGGGGTAGAAAGCCAGAAGAGGAAGAGACGTATCACTTTTTTCAGTCAACTTTGAGCGATAGCCATCAGCAAGTCTGTTGAGCTCGCTTAATACTGTGGATGAGGTGGCGTTTCGGCCTTTCCGAGTAGCGGTTATTCCCCATTCAGTTTCAAGTGGATTGATCTCGTCATCCGAAATCAACACATCCTCTATCCGAATGGTAATCGAGGATGTAGCGGCACCGTTCTGAACCATACCCTCATCGATACGACTGCCAGCACCTTTCGGCGTCCTGACTCTCGCTACCAGCCAGCTCAACGATGTAGCGACAGACTTGAGCAGCGTAGTCTTCCCCGCTCCATTATTGCCAACCAGCACGGTCACCTTCGACGCATGTCTTTCGGTAGGCGCCAGAGCGACTTCAAGATCGCTGAAACGCCCCACATTAACGAGCCTGAAGCTTTTGATTTCCATGAAGGTCCCTGAGGGGATTGATCCAGAACACAATGACGGTCGGCATTATGGCACTCCTGCACGCTCCGTGAAGACCTCGCCATAAAACGACTTACATCAAATCATCATTCCCGGAAATATCCTGTATCAACTCGCCGCACCTACTTAATCCGCGACAAAACCGTTAGCCTGCTTGCCATCAGTCAAAAACCCGCCTGACAGATGCGCCTCGCGTGTCTGCCAGGTTTACGCTCAAGCGAGAATCTTCATGCCCAACTCGTCCCACGCGGCGCACAAAGCCGTGAGCATGACCCCGGCCATGGTCATGCTGTTTGCCTTCTGCTGCGGCGCGATTGTCGCCAACATCTACTATGCGCAGCCGATCATCGAGCTGATTGCCCCGGACATCGGGCTGTCGAGTACGGCCGCCAGTCTGATCGTTTCGTTAACGCAGATCGGTTATGCGCTGGGCTTGTTCTTTCTGGTGCCACTGGGGGATCTGCTGGAGAACCGCAGGCTGATGCTGATCACCACTGCGGTTGCGGTGCTCAGCCTGCTGAGCGCTGCGTTTGCCGAGCAGCCGAATCTGTTTCTGCTGGTGTCGCTGCTGGTGGGTTTCAGTTCGGTGTCGGTGCAGATGCTGATCCCGCTGGCGGCGCACCTGGCGCCGGAGGAATCCCGCGGCCGGGTGGTGGGCGGAATCATGGGCGGGCTGTTGCTGGGGATTTTGCTGGCGCGGCCGATTGCCAGTCTGGTGGCTGACCATTTCGGCTGGCGCGCAGTGTTCGGGGCGGCGGCCGTGGTGATGATCGGCATCAGTGTGGTACTCGCCACCACCATGCCCAAACGCGTTCCGGATCATCGTGCATCCTACGGCCAGTTGCTGTTCTCGCTCTGGACGCTCTTGCGCACCCAGCCGGTGCTGCGCCAGCGGGCCTTTTATCAAGCGTGCATGTTCGCAACGTTCAGCCTGTTCTGGACCGCCGTGCCCCTTGAGCTGTCACGCAATCACGGGCTGTCGCAGACCCAGATCGCGATCTTTGCCCTGATCGGCGCAATTGGTGCGATTGCGGCCCCCATCAGCGGCCGTCTGGCAGACGCCGGTTACACCCGCATCGCGTCCTTGGGCGCACTTCTGTTCGGTGCACTGAGCTTTCTTCCGGGTCTTATTCATCCTGCCTACAGCGTGATAGGCCTGGCGGTAACAGGCGTGGTGCTGGATTTCTGCGTGCAGACCAGCATGGTGTTGGGCCAGCGCACCGTCTATGCACTGGATGCCGCGAGCCGCAGCCGGCTCAACGCGCTGTACATGACCAGCATTTTCATTGGCGGCGCGATTGGCTCGGCGGTGGCCAGTCCGTTGTTTGATCATGGCGGCTGGACCTGGGTGATGATCGCAGGCACGGTGCTGCCATTGACTGCCTTGCTGGCGCTGCTCAGGGATCGATCCAGGCAGAATGCGTAAACGCTGCACTTTGTAACTGATTTGCAGGATAATGCCGCGGCGATGGCATGGCCCATCGCCCTTCTGGCTCTCTCTCGCACCTCAAGGCTCGCGTATCCGGCACCTCTGGATCTGCGCGATTGAACACGGATTGTACAGACGCCTCATCCCAAGGCCCCCACCCGACGATACCGCTGCTCAAGCGTATCGGTATGCATTCCCGCAACCCGAACAAGGCAAAAACAGCAATGGACGCAGCACCACGAACAAGCAAGATTTCCGCGATTCTGGTCAAAATATCGGCAGGCATAGTCTGGATGATCGGGGTCATCTGGAGCATCTTCACCTACCTGTTTCCGGACCCGACCATTCTTGGCCTCAGTGTCGACTTCATCAACTGGAAGACACTGATCATCATTGTCAGCACAGTCATGCTGTTCAGCGGGCTGGGTATCGCCATCCTCGCCAGAAAGCTCCCCTCGTTACTGAAGCTTGGCGTGTGGATGGCGCTGTCACTGTTTCTCTGCGCGGTGTTCTTCAAGTTGGGCGGCGAATACGCAAAGCCTTCGGTGGAGTTCGCCCGCAGTCAGAAACTGTTTACCGAGAATGACAACGCCAATATGTTCGGCAAGCGGTCCGAGACCGTCGACAATCTGAGTATTGAGCTGCTCGACTGTGATCAGAATGGTCAGTCGCCTACCTGCACGCTCGAGCTGATCAATAAAAGCGCCGATCGCGACTTTCGCTTTCTGAACCCTGTCAGCCTGTTTGAAGAAACCGGTGGCGCGCTGGGCCTGACACAAATGCATGTTGGCGATGCGAAGTATGATCGCTGGGACAGCTTCCAGCTGATCCGTAACGTGCCAACCAGAGTCACATTGATATTTGAGGCGACCAAGGGTCGACTGAAGAAATCACCCGCCTTGAAACTGACCTTTCGCGACCGCGAGAGCAAGGAAAACGTGCTCAAGTTCAAAGAGGTCAAGGTCAACTAGGTAACCGAGGATCTCGCGTCGCCCCCCTCGGACGACGCACGTATTCACTGACGCTTTGACTGCTTCAACCAAGCCGCCAGGTCAATGACCTCGGCTTCGTTGATGCTATGCCCCAGCCCTTCATACCCATGAAATTGCGGTGTCAGGCCGAGCGACTTCAGCGTGGCTTCGGCTTGCGGGCCGCTGGCGTAGGGCACCTGGCGATCCTGTACCCCGTGACCGATGAAGACGTTCAGGCGCTTGAGGTCATCAGAGGCTTTGACCTCGGACTGCACCACCGGCAACAACCGCCCGCTCAACGCCGCAATCCCCCCCACCAGCTTCGGCTGACGCAGGGCGACTTCGTAGCTCATCATCGCGCCCTGACTGAACCCGACCAGAAACACCTTGCCCGGCTGCGTGTGGAACTTGCCGGTGGCCTGGGTGATGAATGCGCTCAGTTGCTTGCCGCTGCTCTTGAGGTCTTCAGTCACGCCATCGTAGTCAGACACGCCCGGTTTCTGGGTGAACCACTTGTAACTGTCAGCGCGCAACTCCATTGGAGCCTGCACCGACAGGTAGTTGTAATCGGCCGGAAGATTTTCCTTGAGCCCGAACAAGTCCGCCGCGTTACTGCCGTAGCCATGAATGAAGATCACCAGCGGCCGGTTCGGGGTTTCGACGTTGGCCTGTGCCAGGTAATCCAGCGGCAGATCAGTGTGCAGGGTGTCCTGCGCCTGCGCCATGCCAGCAATGGCAAACAGCATGGCAGCGAAAAATTTCAGCATCGGTTCATGACCTCTGTTTGACGCTGCCGACAAGCAGCGTCGTGAGTGGGCGTGGAGACAAAACCAACAATGCCTCAGTTCTGCATGCTGGTCCGCGAGACCTCTGGCTTGAGCAACTGCATCTGCTGACGGTAATCATCCGTCACCTGACGTGCCTGGCTGCTGCTGGTGATGACCCGCGGCGTGATCAGCACGATCAGCTCGGTACGGCCCTTGGATTTGGTGGTATTGCCGAACAACCATCTCAAGCCCGGGATGCGGCCCAGGTAAGGTACGGCGCTGACCGTCTCGGCATTATCCTGCTTGATCAAACCGCCCAGCAGCACGGTCTGACCGCTCTGCGCGGCCACCTGCGTGGCGACCGAGCGCGTGGAAATACGCGGATTGCCGTTGGCGTCAGTGGTGCCGCTAGTGGTGTCGGCACTGCTGACCTGCTGCTGAATGTCCATGTACACCAGCCCGCCCGGATTGATGCGCGGCACGACGTCGAGAATCACACCGGTCTGCACGTATTCGACGCTGCTCAATGTGGTGTTGGTGGAGGTGTTGGTGTTGATCGACGTCTGGCTGATCGGGATGTTGTCGCCGACCTGAATCTGCGCCTGCTGGTTATTCATCACCACCAGCGACGGTGCCGACAGGACCTGGGTGCGGCCATTGGTTTCCAGCGCACGTAAGGCGACCTGCAGGTTGTTGCTGACGAAGGAATAGAAGAACGCGTCAGTAGAAGCCAGCGCAGCCCCGCCAGTACCAATCGCACCCTGGCTGCCCGCAGTGTTGGTCACGTTGCCGGTTGTGCCCGAATTCCCCGCGAGGCGTCCCAGATACCACTGCACGCCCATGTCCAGCTCACCCGTTAGCGAGACTTCCAGAATGCGCGTCTCGATTTGTACTTGCAGCGGCGGGTTGTCGAGGCGCTTGATCGCCGACTCGATTTCCTTCCACTGCGCAGGACGGGTGCGCACCAGCAACTGGTTGCTGCTCTTCTGCGCAGTGATACGCGTGCTGGCGTCCAGAGACTTGCTGTTGCCGTTCGCTCCTCCACCCTCCTGGCTGGCCGAATCCGATTCACTGCTGCTCTGATCGTCGCCCTCGGATTCGCTGTCGCCACTGTTCTGGCTGTTGTTCATGCCCTGGCTGTTACCAAAGCCGCCGCCATTACTCATGCCACCGCCGTTGCTGCCCAGCCCGTTGGAACTGCTCATGCCGCCGACACCGCTACCGCCATTGGAGTTGAGCGATGACAAAGTGGTAGTGCGCAGCCCCGGCGCAACCTTGGCTGCCGAATCTTCCTTGATGGCACCCGACCCGTAGATCTGCCGCAGGTATTTGGCCAGATCGGTGGCTTTCATGTTGCGCACGTCGTACACGTACATCTGCGGCTCGTTACCGCCGCCTTCATCGATGGTATGAATCCACTCGCCGACTTCGCGCAGGTATTCCGGCTGTGACGAAATCGCCACCACCGAGTTGGTCCGCTCGATCGGCAGGAAACGCACCATGCCCGCCAGCGGCATGCCGCTCTCCGGGCCGAACATTTTCTGCAACTCGGGCATCAGCTCGCCGACCGAGGCACGTTGCAGGCCGAATACGCCGACCGACATGCCTTTGAGCCAGTCCACATCAAAGGTGTCGATGGTGTCCTGATAGTTGGCCAGTTCTTCGGGCGTACCCGCCAGGCTCAGTACATTGCGCGCCGGATCAACCAGCAGGAATGCGTTTTCCCGAGCGAACGGCTTGAGCAGCTTCTGCATTTCGCTCGCAGAGATGTAGCGCAACGGAAACAGCCGCGCCGACATGCCCGGCGACGGTTGCGCCACCGGCATTTCCGGCACCAGCTTGCCGGCCACGGCCTGGTTCGAGGGCAGGATTACATAGCGATTGCCCTGCTTGATCATCGCGTTGTCGGTCCAGGACAGCAACGTTTCGAGAATCGATAACGCTTGCTGCTTGTTGACCGGCTTGGAGGTCGAGAAGCTGACATCGCCCTTCACACCCTGGGCAATGCTGTAATTCTCGTGCAGCAGATCGCCCATGATGCTGTTGATCACCGCCTGAATCGGCTGATTGGTGAAATTGAAGACGATGTCACCGGTTTCGGCCGGACGCGCCGCCGGAGCAGCAGCGGGCTGGCGGATGAAACGCTGGTTGCCTCTGATGATCTGGCGCTGCGGCGAGCTCGCCGGTTGCTGTGAAGGTGGCTCGACTGGCGGTCGTTCGCTGCGCGGGTCTACCGGCGGGCGTTGTGAACCGGTTCCCTGGAGCGCTTCCTGCAGCATGCCATTGTCGGGATCGAGAGTGTCGGGCTTTGACGCGCAGCCGCCTAGGGCGACGGCGGTAGCCAGGCAAAGCAAAGGTGTGCGCAAGGTAGCGATGGCAGGAACTCCAGAAAAGGTACCCATCACAGGGTGGAATCGTTGGTTAAGGTAATCGGCGGTGTACTCGACGGCGGCGGCAGACGCAACGCGGGCAGGCGCAGCATTTGCGTGCGGCCATCGAGTTGAAAGGTAGCCTGGGTAGGCTCCAGGCGGTCCAGCGTCCAGCCGTTGGGCAGGCGATCGCCCTGACGGATCTTCAACGCCGGACCGCTGGCTTGTTTAATCAGTGCGACACGTAGCGAGCCGTCCATGATCACCCCGGTCAGGGTCAGGCCGGCCAGGCTGGTGGCCTGCGCGTCGGCTTTGCGAACAGCGACATCCGGGCTGCGGTCAGGACTGAACAGCGGGGTTTTCCAGGTATTGGCCAGGCTGTCCAGTGTCGCCGACGGCGCATTTTGGGTCTGCGCCTTCTGATCGATCGGGTTGCGCGGTGCCTGCTCCGGCAGCCAGTCGGGCGAGTGCGCAGCGCCGCTGAAAATCAGGGCGATCAGCCCCGCCAGCAGCGCGGCCAGAGCCAATAGCGACCACTCCAGCGGGCGTAAGGAACCGATCATTGCTCACCCTCCCCGGCGCTGGCCGGTTGCAGGTAGCCACGCACCAGCAGGTGCACCACCAGTTTGCCGGCGGCACCGCTGGCCGGAGCATTGGCATCGCGACGCATACTCATCTCGTCAATGAACAGAAACGGGCGCTGGTACTCCAGCGCATGCAGGATGGCCGTCAGCGGTTCGATGGCGCAGTTCAGGGTCAGGCTGACCTTGACCTGCCGATACGGCTCGGCGCTGTCCTGCTCTGGCGTGATCGGCATGCGCTGGGTCAACTCGCAGCCGCCGCCGGTGCTGGCCTGGCTGCTGATCAGGTCGGCAATGCGCTGCATCAGATCCGCCGCCACAGCACTCGGGTCTTCGCCCGGCAACAGACTGGTGCTGCTGGCCGGGTCACTACGGGCCTGTTCCAATTGCTCACGCAATGAGTCGCCCTGCTGCAAAAGGCCGGCGTAACGCTGCTGTTGTTCGCGCAACTGGTCGGTCTGCTCGCTGATATCGCGCAAGGGTCCGGCGAACCAACTGTCGATCAACAGCCAGTAAGCCAGGCATAGCACCAGGGCAAGAATCATCAGGGCCGCGCCCCGCCGCTCACGGCTTGTCAGTGGACGGCGCATCGGCGTTCTCCTGATGCTGGTTCTGGTGCAAATGCGCACGCAGTGAATACTGATCCTTGCCGGTCTTGGTGTCGGGCTGGATCACGCCCTGAAACTGCGCGTTGTCCAGACTGTGACAATCCTTGACGCGGCCAATCAGGGCACTGGCCTTGGCGCTTTGCCCGGAAAACGCGACTTCGGCGCTGTCACTGATTTCCAGATGCTCGATCCAGGTGTCCGAAGGCAGGCAAGCGGTCAATTCGCTGAGCAGCGCCGACAGCGGCGGTTGCGCAGCCTTGCGACGGATCAGGTAATTGGCTGCGCCCAGCGTGTTGGTCAATTGCTGGCGCAGCTGTTGAATCTCACCCACCTGGGCCTTCTGCGCCTGGACGCTGGCCTGCATGTCATCGAGCAGGCTCTGCCGGTCATTCAGCCACAGCAGCATGGCGCTCAGCAGCAAACCGGCACACAGCCAGAGCAGCCAGCGCTGCAAACGATGACCAGAGTGCGATTGCTGCGGGCGCAGTGGCATCGGCAACAGGTCGATGCCCATGCGCTGCCCGGCAGTACCCATGTCGGCAGTTCCCATGTCAGTGACGACATCTACCGCATCGGGACGCAAACCGCGCTCGGCGCACTCGCTGAGTATCGCGTCCAGCCGCTCGCGCAATATCGCCACCAGTGTGACCTGCACAAAACTCGCGCTGCGACTGTCCTGACGGGCCACAAAATACAACTGGCCAGCGTCGAACGGGGTGAAGCGGTCCAGCTCGTAACCGACGACGGTGGACAGATTACGCGCTGCGGCAGCTGGCAGTTGCAAGGGCTGCACCAGCACCGCCGACGCCGGTAGCAACAACACACGTCGTGCCTGAGGCGAGGCATCGGGCAGCGGCTCGACCAGCGGCCAGACGTGCGCCTGCTCCAGGGTCTCGCGGCCCAGACAGCGACGCACACGCGGCGGCAGGCAGGCGCGAAGCTCCGCGACCCACCATTGCCAACCGTGTTGCGCCGGACTGCCACGCCACTGCCGGGCGACCTGTTCGCGTAACGCGTAGACAGGCGCCAGACGTGCAGAAACTGATGAATTCATTCTTGCCAACGCAACACCCTGTAGGGCTGTGCGCCTCCCTCCGATGGGCTCAATAAAACAGTGGTTTGTAACAGGGCAGTCACACCGCCCGGTCTTTCTGCGCGGCTGTCGATGGCCAGCACTTCACCTGGATCGGCCCCGACCGCGCTTTGGTTCGGCAGGTTCAAGGCCCGTCGCAGCAACGCCGAAGCGAATGCCGGGTCGGGCCGATCCAGGCCGCTCCATAATGTTATTTCCGGCAAGAGCCGGGCATACAACGCCTGACTCATGCCCGGCAGCTGGCGTACTTCCTCAACCACCCGCAACGGTGACTGACCGCCGTTGCGCTGCTCTTCCAGCACCTGGGCAATACCGCTGGCCTGATTTTTAGCCGCACCGCAAGCCTGCAATAGCCGCGATATATCCGCCACCGGCGCGCTGTTGAGGTCCAGCTTGCCGCGCTCGCTCCTGATGCTGACGAGCAACTGCGTATCATCCATCCGCAACGACACCAGACGCCCATCGGCAATCCAGCGTTTGCGCTGCGCAGGATCAAGCAAACCCTGCACAGCCATATTCATGCCAGCTTCGGCGGCCATCAGTGCCTGAGTGTTCTGGCGCAACCAGAGTGCCTGCCGGCTTTCCAGTTGCACCCACCCGGCCAGCCCGCCAAGCAGCAGGCTCAACAGCGCGAGCACCCAAAGCACCACCAGCAGCGCAACACCACGCTGCTGTCGACTGACTATATTCATTCGCCGCCCGCCCCACCGGACAGGTCCAGACGCAAAGCGACTACTTCGGGGACCCACTTCACCGCCCCGCTGGTCTTCAGGTCGATCCTTACAGCACCGGGCAAACGATTCGGCCAGGGCCATTCGGCCATCCAGCCTGTCGGCTTGCCCTTGGGGGTCAGCCCCCGATAACTGAACGTCAGTGACTCGACGTTTTGCAACAACACCTGAGGCTCACCCCACGGTTTCAGGGCAATGCCATTTGCACCAGACTGGACCTGAGCAAAAGACACTTGCAAAGACCGATGGCCTTGCGGCCCCCCAAGTTCCAGGCTGTGCACCTGTATGCCACCGCCCAGCTCACCGGGCAACGTGGCCACAAAGCGCAACTGCTGCGCCGAGCCTTCAAAAAAACCGCTGTTGACGTCGTCTTCGGCAGACGTATCCAGCGGCAGGGCCTGACCGATCGAGCTACGCAAAAACGCCTGCGCGGCGCGGACTTCGTCCAGGTTCACGGTATAACGTTCAGCCTTGAGCACCGCACGGTTGGCACCCAGCAGCGCCCCCGCAACCAACACCAGCAACACGCCCAACAGACTGATCACCAACAGTACTTCCAGCAGCGTGAAACCACGCTGGGTGCGGGTCATGATCCAGCCCCGCTGACAGCGCCGCGCAGTTTAAGCGTACTGAACTGCGCCTTGCGCTGGTGCTCGCTGAGCATCAGGTCGAGGCGAAACATCCGCGCCTCACCATTGGCACCCGACAGTTGACGGATATCCAGGGTCCAGTCGATACCTGCTAGCGTTCCCTGACGCGTACCGTTTTCCAGCGGGCCGGCACTTTCCTGATCCATAATCGTGCGTGCTGCATGGCTGATCCGGTCACTGCGCGACACCTGTTGCAGGGAGCGGGCGCTCTGCCCGAACGCAACCAGCAGAACGCCGCTGCACACTGCCATAACGGTCAATGCAGCAAGCATCTCCAGCAGGGTGAACCCCGACTGCGATGTTTTCATTAAAGCGACCGTACCTGAACGCTACCGGTCAGCCAGCCAATATCAATACGCCAGCGCCGGTCGCCGTCGGCGACAACCACGTTGCCGCCACTGGAACCGCCATCCGGGTAGAACTCCACGGACGAGCCGAGATCCGAAGCGGTCTGCATGGTCACATGCAGATTTTCAGGCCAGTGCACCTCACGCTTGCCGGGTGCCTTGAACGTCGCCTTGCGCAGATTGAACTCAGTGCGTGCAGGCTGACCGGTGACAATCGCGCGCACTCTGGTTGCCCTGAGCGCCTCGACCATGTCGCCGACCGCGCGTCGCTCACTGGCGGTACTCAAACCCTGTTGCAGACCGAAACCCACCAGACCGACGGCAATGCTCATCAACACCAGCACTACCAGCATTTCCATGAGGGTAAAACCCCGGCTTGCGACAGGCGTTCTCATGCCGAACGTTACTCCCAGTTACCCAGGTCGGCGCTGTACCCTTCGCCGCCCGGCTGACCGTCCTGGCCGTAGAAAATCAGGTCGAAGCTGCCGTGCTGGCCCGGGAAGCGGTAGCCGAACGCGTGGCCGAACGGGTCTTTAAGGTCCGAAGGCTTGGCGTAAGGGCCGTTCCAGTTCGAGGCGTTACCCGGTCTCTCGGTCAATTGCTGCAAGGTCTTGGGTGGCGAACCGACGTCCAGCGCATAGCTTTCGATCTTCATGCCCAGGCTGGCCAACTGAGCCTTGCCTGCGCCGTATTTGCCCTTGTCGACGTTGCCGCCTACCTGGCGCACGACGATGGTCGCAACAATGCCCAGCAAGACGATAACCGCGAGCATTTCCAGCAAAGTGAAACCGCCCTGTCGGCGTGCGGGTTTGAAGCGTGTGCGGCTAAAAGTCATCGGAGTGGTTTCCTCTTTCATGGATTCAGATATTGCTGGTCAGGCTCATCAGCGGCAGCATGATGGCCAGCATGATCACCGCGACCATGCCCGCCATCACCACGGTCAGCGCGGGGACCAGCGCCGCCAGCATGCGGTCGATACCCCGCTTGGCTTCGACGTCGAACACATCGGCGACCTTCATCAGCATGGTGTCCAGTTCGCCAGCCTGTTCGCCGACCTCGATCATTTGCAGCGCCAGATCCGGCAGCAGCGGTTGCGCGCCGAACGCACTGGCCAGCGTGCCGCCGCCCTTGACCGACTCGGCCGCCTGCTCCACCTGCGCTTGCAAGGCGCGATTGGTGCATACCTGGCGAGCGATCACCAGCGCCTGTAACAACGCCACTCCATTGGTCAACAGCGTGCCAAGCGTTCGAGTCAGACGCGCTGCCTCGATGCGTTGCAGCAAGGGACCGATCACCCGAATGCCAAGTATGCGACGGTCGCGGCGTTCACGGCGCTGTGGGTCGCGCATGCGAATGGCCATGCCCCAGATCAGCGCGATCAGGCCCGCCAGAACAGCCAGGCCGTAGTTGCTCAAAAATTGTCCGAGGTTGAGAATGACCTCGGTGATCAACGGAATCGGCACGCCGAGATCCTTGAAGATCGGTACGAATTGCGGCACTACATAAGCCAGCAAAAGGGCCAGCGAGCCCAGTACGCCGACCACCAGAAAGGCCGGATAGATCAGCGCGTTGACGACCTCGCCACGCAGCAGTTGGCTACGTTCCAGATAATCACTCAGTTGACGCAGCGTGCTTTCCAGCGCGCCCCCCGCTTCGCCGGCGCGAACCATGCTTATATAAAGCGGCGAAAACTGTGTGCCCTCTTCTTCCAGCGCAACGGACAATGGCTTACCGGCCTTGACCTGTTCGCGGATGCGCTCGATCAACGCCTTGGTCTGCGGTTGTCCAGGCTGTTTGAGCAGAATTCCAAGAGATCGTTCCAACGGCTGCCCGGCACCGAGCAACGTTGCGAGCTGCTGCGTGAAACTGACCAGCGCTGCGCCATTGAGCAAGCCGCTGCCCAGCGCGCGGCGCAAACCGCCCATACCGGCCGCGTCAATCTGCAAGACCATCAGACCACGCTTTTGTAGCGCGGCGATTGCAGCATCCTGGTCGCGGGCTTCCAGCGTGCCGTTCTGCGGCGCACCTTGAGCATCCAGCGCGCGGTACTTGAACAAACTCATGTGCCTTCACCTCGGGTGACGCGCAGCACTTCTTCCAGCGAAGTCACCCCGGCCACGGCCTGGCGCAGCCCCTCTTCATGCAGCGTGCGCAACCCACCGCGCCGGGCAGCTTCTTCCAGAGTCGACGCATCGGCTTGGCGCATCAACAGACTGCGCAGTTCTTCGTTCATAACCAGCAACTCGGTGATTGCACTGCGCCCCCGGTAACCGCCGCCAGGGGCATCGGCACGCGGGCGATACAGGCGAATCGGGCGTTCGTCAGTGAAGCGCTCCAGCCCGTGCTCGGCAATCAACTCCGGCGGCGCATCGAAGGCTTCCCGGGTTGCCGGATCAAGACGGCGGACCAGACGCTGGGCCAGAATACCGTTGACCGTCGAGGCGATCAGGTAGCTTTCGACGCCCATGTCCAGCAGACGGGTAATACTCGCCGCCGCACTGTTGGTGTGCAGTGTCGAGAGCACCAGGTGACCGGTCAACGAGGACTGAATGGCGATACGGCAGGTTTCCAGGTCACGCATCTCACCGATCATGATGACATCCGGGTCCTGACGCACAATGGAGCGCAGCGCCCCGGCGAAGTCCAGGCCAATGGATGGCTTGACCTGAATCTGATTGATGCCTTCGAGCTGATACTCGACCGGGTCTTCGACGGTGATGATCTTGCGCTCGGCGGTATTGAGCCGTGACAGCGCAGTATAAAGAGTGGTGGTCTTGCCGGAGCCGGTCGGTCCGGTGACCAGCAGAATGCCGTGTGGACGCTCGAGCACGTCGAGAAATTCATCCAGCCGTTCGCCATCGAAACCCAGGCTGGGGAAATCGAAATTGATGGTCTGCCGGTCCAGCAAACGCATGACCACCGATTCGCCGAAGCTGGTGGGCACCGTAGACACCCGCAGGTCCAGCTCCTTGCCCTGGATGCGCAGCATGATCCGGCCATCCTGCGGCAGACGACGCTCGGCGATGTCCAGCCGCGCCATGATCTTCACCCGGGAAATAACCGCCGCCGAAGAACTGGACGGTGGCGCTTCGGCTTCATGCAGTACGCCGTCGATGCGGTAGCGCACCTTTAACTGGCTCTCGAACGGCTCGATATGAATGTCCGACGCACGCTGTTCGACCGCGCGTTGCAGAATCAGGTTGACCAGACGAATGACCGGCGCTTCGGAGGCCAGATCCTTGAGGTGCTCGATGTCTTCCAGCGAGCCGCCCTCCTCATCGAGGTTCTCGATCAGGGTGCCCATCGCCGAGCGGCCTTGTCCGTAATAACGCTCAATAAGGGTTTCGACTTCATTGCGCGGCCCGATGGACAGCCGCACCGGCACTTCGCAGGCATAAGCGATGGCCTGGAACGGGTACAGCGTACCGGGGTTGGCGCTGAGCACTTGCAGCCCTTGATCGCTCCAGCCTACGGGCACGACTTGATAGTGGCGCATGAAGCGCTCGGTCAAAGGCGGCAAAGGATCGAGCAGCGGCGGCACAGCGTCAGCGAGTAATAGCGGCGCCTGCAACAGTGCAGCCCATGCGCGGGCCAGTTCAAATTCGGAAACCAGACCCAGACGAGTCAACAACCCGAGCAGCTCGGTGCCTTCAGACTCCTGCTGCAAACGTTGCGCCCGCTCCAGATCGGCCATTTTCAGACCCGCGTGCTCGGTCAGCCAGGCGCAAACCTGCGCGGCATCCGGAATGAGGAGACGGGAAACATCGACGGGAACTGGCGGCATGGATGAGGGCATTTTGCTACTTCGGAGGGACATGTTACAGCACTCTCCGACTGGAAAGTGCTGTGCTCAAAGGCTTCAAACGATCAGTTTGACTGCTTTTGAGTGGTTGCGTTCTGCGGGCGACCACCTTTTGTCGTTTCGGCCTTCTGGTTTTGCGCCTTCTGCGCTGCCTTGGCGTCCTGGGTCTGGGTCATAACGGTCTCGTCGCTGGCACCGGAAGTCGCGTCTGCGTCTGTCGCGTCGTCAGCAAAGACCGCACCACTCAGGGCAAGACCCAACACCAAACCGGCACTCATCATGGAAAACTTCATCGTATTAACTCCTCGAAAAACAAAAAGAGCCCCGCAAAAAAAAGCGGGGCAGTTGTAGAAACCGGGCAAGAACTAGCGCACAGCAAACGTCGCAACTTGCGAGCTGTCTTTTTTCGTCCTGAAAAACCTTAAACCCATCGACCAGTAGGTTTAACAAGAGTTCCTCATTTGTAAAGAAAAAATACGAAATCGAAGAAAAATACGCTTTTATTTGACATTTATGCCTTGTTTTAGACTTAATTGTACCGTTTTGTAGATTCAAAACGCCACTACGTGATGTCACTTTAGTGGCGCACCACAAGTAAAAAAATAAACGCCAAACAAAACTAATACGGCAACTAAGGAGTCCTAACTCGCGCCCTGACAACAGGGAATAAACGCGACGACGGGAAACTGTTGCCGAAAGAAAAAGTTGGCGGAAAGCGGTAAATAAGAACGCAGTGATCCTGCGCACGTGCGCAGGCAGACAGTTATTTGAAACGCAGTTGGAGAGCAATATGAACAAGCGAAAGATGATAGGCGCGCACTCGGCGCTGGCCTTGCTGGCATTGGCAGTATCCCAGGTGCACGCCGCTGACCCTACCGTGCAACAAGGGCGTGAAGATCGCGCCGAAAAAGCCGCACAGAAAACCCTGGCCAAAATGACCATGGAAGAAAAGCTGGCCTACATCGGCGGCACCGGCGGCTGGGACGTCAAGCCGCTGACCAACTACGGCATTCCGCAGATCCACGGCGCTGACGGCGGTGTCGGCGTGCGCTACACCAGCGAAGGCAACGATCAGGGTGTTGTTTACCCGTCCGGTCCTAACCTGGCCGCCACCTTCAACCCACGTCGTGCCATCGACCTCGGCCGCGCGCTGGGTTATGACACTGCCGTCGGCGGCTACCAGTTCATCACTGGTCCCGGCGTCAATTTGTATCGCATGCCGTACGGCGGCCGTGCGTTCGAATACCTCTCCGGTGAAGACCCGTTCCTCGGCGCCAGCCTGGCACCAGGCGTCATCAACGGTATCCAGTCTCGTGGTGTATGGGCCAACGCCAAGCACTACGCGGCCAACGATCAGGAAAGCAACCGCTTCAATCTGAACCAGACAATGCCAGAGCGCGTTCTGCGCGAAATGTCGCTGCCTGCGTTCGAATCGTCGTCGAAAAACGGCAATGTGGCGATGATGATGTGTGCCTTCCAGAAGGTGAACGGTGATTTCGCCTGCGAAAGCGACCACCTGATCGCCCAGATCCTGAAGAAGGAATGGGGCTTCAAAGGCTTCGTACAGAGCGACTACAACGCTGTCGTTCACGGTTTTAACGCTGCCCGCGCCGGTACCGATCTGGACATGATGGGCTACCAGATGAACAGCTCCGTGCTGAAGCCGCATCTGGACGCCGGCGACCTGAGCGCTGCGACCATCGACGACAAGGTCCGCCGCATCCTCAAGCAGATCTACCTGTACAAGTTCGACAGCAAGACGCCGCTGACCACGCACAACATGAACAGCTCGACCAGCAACAAGGTTGCTCTGAACGCTGCGCGTGAAGGTATCGTCCTGCTGAAAAACCAGGACAATCTGCTGCCGCTGGACAAGCAGAAAGTCAAGAAAATCGCCGTAGTCGGCACCCTGGCCAAGTACTCGCCACCGACCGGTTTCGGCAGCGCCAACGTTATGGCCAGCCATTACGTCAGCGAATTGAGCGGCCTGCAACAAATCGCGCCTAACGCCAAGGTCGACTTCATCGAAGGCCTGTCGCTGGACCCAAGCACCAGTGCCTGGACCACCACCGACGCAACGGGCAATGAAGTTCAGGGCATGAAGGTCGAGTACTTCAGCAACACCAACTGGTCTGGTGATGCAGCGGTCACCCGCACCGAGAAGCATGTTGACCTGGACTGGGCCAACGACAAAAACCTGCCGTTCGAAAGCAACACGTCGACGTCCGATCCGTACACCAGCAAAGGTTCGACTGCTGGCGAACTGAACGGCGATACATCGTCGACATCGATTCGCTACACCGGCAAGGTCACCCCGACCCAGAGCGGCGAGCAGGTGTTCAAGGTGCGTGCCGACGGCGCCGTGCGTCTGTGGGTCAACGGCAAGAAAATCATCGACAACGGTGACGGCAAGCCGCTTCCGGGCAACAGCATTCCGCCAACCATTCCAGAGTTCGCCAAGATCAATCTGGAAGCAGGCAAGTCTTACGACGTGAAGCTCGAGTACTCGCGTCGTGCCGGCTACCTGTCGACCATGGGCGGCCTGGTAGGTGTGCAGTTGAGCTCCGCTTCGCTGAACGCTCCTCAGGACCTGTCCGGTTATGACGCCGTCGTGGTTGCCGTGGGTAACAGCAACGAATACGAAGGTGAAGGTTTCGACCACAGCTTCGATCTGCCTGAGTTCCAGAACGAGCTGATCCAGAACATCGCCAAGGTCAACCCCAATACCGTGGTGACCATGTATGGCGGTACGGGTCTGAAGATGAGCGACTGGATCGAACAGGTTCCAGCAGCGCTGCACGCTTTCTACCCAGGTCAGAACGGTGGTCAGGCCCTGGCCGAGATCCTGTTCGGCAAGGTCAACCCGTCGGGCAAGTTGCCGATCAGTATCGAACGCAACATCGAAGACAACCCGGCTTACGCTTCCTTCCCGAAATTCGACAATCAGAACACTCTGACCGAAATGGATTACAAGGATGACCTGCTGCTGGGTTATCGCGGATACGAGAAGAAAGGCATCAAGCCGCTCTACCCGTTCGGCTACGGTCTGTCGTACACCACGTTCGGCTACAGCAACATCAAGGTCACGCCAGGTGTCGCGGTCGGCAATACGCCGATCAAGGTGTCCTTCGACCTGAGCAACACCGGCAAGGTCGGTGGTTCGGAAGTCGCTCAGCTGTACGTTGGCCAGCAGAACCCGAAAGTCGAGCGTCCGATCAAGGAACTCAAAGGCTACAAGAAGGTGTTCCTCAAGCCGGGTGAAAGCAAGCGTGTGACCATCGAGTTGAATGACCGCTCGCTGGCCTACTTTGACGAGAAGAGCAAGCAGTGGGTGGTCGATGCCGACACCTTCAACATCTCGCTCGGTTCGTCGTCGCAGGACATCCGCCTGAACGCCAAGCTGGTCAACTCGTTCCGTCAGGAACTGTCGACCACCACCAGCAACCCGCTGCCACGCTCCGCTCTGAACTCGGTTCTGGTCGAGAAACCACCGGTCAAGACCGGTGGTGTATTCAAGCAGACCGTCGAGTAAGCGTTAGCTGACTGAAGGGTAAACGGACAAATAAAGGCTCAGGGACGAGCCCTTACCGCTGCATCGACCTGCGCAATGTAGGTATCGAAACACTCGACCAGGTCCACCTGATCGGGAAAGCGTAACCACTGAATCTGCAAGCCATCCATCATCGCCAGAATCTGCCGGATGATCTTGTCCAGATCCACATCCGCACGCACTTCCCCGCGCTCCACCAAACCTGCAAACTGTCCCATCAAGTTCGCGTGAATACGCTCGTAGCGCGTCTGGAACCATTCAAAGGCAGGCTGGTTTTCCAGCAGACTTTCCGCATTGAGAATCGAAAAGGCACGCACCACGCCGGGCGCTGTGGCGTTGGAACGGTTGATAGCGCGCAGGCCGCCGAGCAGGCCGGTCAACGTGTTGTCTGTGCGCACCTCGGCAGCAATGCGGCTATTGACCTCATCGCGGCGGTCCAGCACGCCCATCAATAGCGAGATCTTGCTGGGAAAATGGTGCAGCAGCCCGGCGACGGAAATACCGACGATGGCCGCTACCTTAGCCACCGAAGCGCCGGTATAGCCCTCAAGGGAAAACACTTGCAAGGCCGCATCAAGCAGCTCTTTGCGGCGTTTTTCACCCTTTGGCGCGCGCCTGTGTCGGGTGACTGCCGTGCCCGTTTCCGTGGGGTCATGCAGAGTCATATCAGGCTCCTTCTTGAACAGCCGCGTACCCTAACCATTCAGGCGACTACTGGCAACGCTATTGAAGCGGATTGTTGGACAATTTCATTTTTCGCAGCCATTCAGATTCAACACAATTGCCACTGCAATCAACACCAGGCTGATCGCCAGCGACAACCACAGCAGACCGCTGTCGCCCTGCCCTTCGCGCACCCACGCAAAAAACCACGGAGCGCCAGCTGACAGCAGAAAGGCAGGAGCCAGCAATCGGCCCTGCAGGTGTACGTAATGCGAATGTGCAAACAGCTCAAAGGGTAGATTCGCCCTCAGCAATGTGGCCAGCCCGTTCATCGCGCCATAACCGAACAGGAACATGCAGGCCAGCAGGGTATGGCCCTGACTGAGCAGCCCCAGGGTGAAACACAGCACCATTCCGCCAGCGACCCAGACATTCAGGCGCAGTGCAGGCATCGACTGCGCCAGCAAAGCCTGCGCCAGACGCGCGCAGGTCTGACCGATGCCCCACAGCGCTGCCAGCACGACCGGCACACCCAAACCAGCCAGCAACGCGGGTAAATGGGCAGACAGACCGGCTGACAGGAACGCGATCAGGGACATGCTCAGGGCGTAGCCGAACTGAGGTATCCAGGGCGTGGTGTCAGCGGGCGCAGGCACGGCCGGCACGGCGTTCAAGACCGGCAACCGGGAGTCCGGCAGGCCGCTGACCAATAACCCGCTGAGCAATGCCAGGCAGCCGTAGACAGCAACCGCACTACGCCAGCCCAACGCATTCAACAAGCCGTGGCCCAGCGGCCAGAATACCGCCGAAGCCAGCCCGCCCAACAAGGTAATCTGCACCATCAGCGCCCGCGAGCGTGCACCGAACAGCGCTGCCAGGGCAGCAAACAGCGCGTCGTAAAGTGACAAACGCATGCCGACGCCCAGCACTGCCCAGCCAAGAAACCACAACTGCGGGGTATTGCACACGGCCAGCACGCAGCAGCCAAGCGCGTTGAGCCCGGCCCCGTATTGCAACACCTGCCGTGCACCGAGACGCTGGAGCAAACGCGCACTGAAGATTGAAACCAGGCCCATGACCAGCAGCGCAACTGACAGCCCGGAAAAAACCTGCTGGCCGCTCCAGCCCAGATCATCGGCAATCGCATTGCCGAAAGCCCCCGGCAGATAAAACGTCACCCCCCAAGTGATCAGTTGCGCGAGCCCCAGTTTGACTACCGCCAGCCTGGACAGATCAGCGCGGTCCACGTCAGTCAGGCCCGCTCGGAAGGTGCACTGCCCGAGCCGTCGCCGAGCATGCGCTGCATCAGCACGGTGTCCACCCAGCGACCGTGCTTGAAGCCGACTGACTCGAATACCCCGACACGGCGAAAACCCAGGCGCTCGTGCAGACGTAACGACGCAATATTCTCGCTGTTACCGATCACCGCGACCATCTGCCGCCAGCCGCCCTGCTCGCAGCGCTTTACCAGCTCGCCAAGCAATGCCAGACCGATACCCCGACCGCCCATACCGTCCCTTATGTAGACCGAGTCTTCTGCGGTAAAACGGTAGGCCGGACGCGGACGATAGGGTGTGGCGTAGCCATAGCCGACCACCTCCCCGGCGAGCTCGGCCACCAGATATGGCAGGCCGTTGTTGAGTACCTGCGCACGGCGCTGCAGCAGCTCGGCGAGACTCGGCGGATCGAGTTCGAAACTGGAAATGCCATGCAGCACATGGTCGGCATAAATCGCCTGTACGGCAGGCATGTCTTGATCACACGCATCACGCAGGATAAAGGTCGGGGTCATATGGGGCTCTGGGCAAATGTCGTTGGATGAGCGCAATCATGCCGCTCACCACACCGTTAAAAAAGCTATGATTTATCATTCACAGCATAAGAAATACTTTGCCATGCGCCGACTCAACCTGAATCACTTGCACACCTTCTCGCTGGTCATAGCGCACGGCAGCTTCTCCGCAGCGGCCGAGCGACTGCACCTGACCCAGCCTGCGGTAAGCCTGCAAGTTCGGCAGCTGGAAGACCAGTTGAACCTGAAATTGATCGAGCGCGTAGGCAAGCGGCTCAAGCCCACCTCGGCAGGCACTACGCTGCTGGAGCATATTGCGCGCATTGATGCGGTGGTCGAGGATGCCCTGCTGGAGTTGTCCAGTCACGCCAGCGGCGTTGCCGGGCAGGTTGCGATCGGCACTGGCGCAACCGCCTGCATTCATCTGCTGCCGCCCATGCTGCAGGCCTTGCGCCGCCGCTTTGCACAACTGGATGTGCGGGTCAGCACTGGCAACACGGACGGCATTCTCAAGGCGGTGGAGGAAAACCGTCTGGACCTCGCGCTGGTGACGCTGCCCGCCTCGGGTCGCAGCCTGCATATCACCCCGCTGCTTGAGGATGAGTTCGTGGCGATCTTCGCCAGCAGCCAGCAGTCGATTGCCGCTGAAATGACTCCGGAGCACCTCAGCGAACTACCCCTGGTGGTCTTCGAAGCAGGCAGCAGTACCCGGCTGCTGATCAATGAATGGTTCCTGCAGGCCGGAATCCGGGTAAAGCCGGTCATGGAACTGGGCAGCATCGAGGCCATCAAGGAAATGGTCGCGGCGGGCCTGGGCTACAGTATCGTTCCGCGCATGGCGGTTGCTGCGGCCCATCATCGCCGCGGCTTGCAGGTGCTGCCGCTGGTGCCAGGGTTGAGCCGCACACTGGGAATTGCGTTGCGCCAGGACAAACCGGTCAGCAAGGCATTGCGCCAGGTGCTGGATGCGCTGCACAAACTCAACGCTACACCCCCTTAAAAGTCACAAAGGCGCGCCACGATAGAAGCCTGATTGCGCCCATGCATTATAAAGAGCAGCAACGCTTGACCTGACAAATCAGGGCGACAGTTGCATCAGCAGCGAATCAAGTTGTACGATGACTGCCCACTGGTTTTAGAAAAATGATTGCTGGCCTGCTTTTACACGCCACATCACTGACAATCTGTAAAGCAACTCGGCAACCCATAAGGAGCGCCGGTCCGGATACCTTCCATACCGACCTCCAACCTCAAAACAACAGGAGATACCGATGCCTAACATTCTCGGCCAGAACTTCATCGCTGGCGGCCGCAGCGCTCTGGGTCAAAGCCTGCAAAAAAGTCTGGATGCCACAACAGGCGAAGAACTGCCTTACAGCTTTCATCAGGCTACCGACGGTGAAATCGACGCTGCCGCCCTCGCTGCCAAGGCTGCCTTTCCAGAATTCCGTCAACTGAGCCCGGCCCGCCGCGCCGATTTCCTCGACGCCATTGCCGATGAACTGGATCAGCTGGGTGATGATTTCGTCGCCATTGTCTGCCAGGAAACTGCCCTGCCCCAGGCACGTATTCAGGGTGAACGCGGTCGTACCAGCGGCCAGATGCGCCTGTTTGCCAAGGTTCTGCGTCGCGGTGATTTCGTCGGTGCACGCATTGACCTGGCCCTGCCGGATCGCAAGCCGCTGCCACGCGTCGACCTGCGCCAGTATCGCATCGGTGTGGGCCCGGTTGCCGTGTTCGGCGCGAGCAACTTCCCGCTGGCGTTTTCCACTGCTGGCGGCGACACCGCTGCGGCACTGGCTGCCGGTTGCCCGGTGGTGTTCAAGGCACACAGTGGCCACATGGCGACTGCCGATCTGGTGGCCAGCGCTATCATCCGCGCCGCCGAACGCACCCAAATGCCGAAAGGCGTATTCAACATGATCTTCGGCAACGGCGTTGGTGAAGGTCTGGTCAAACACCCGGCCATCCAGGCCGTTGGTTTCACCGGCTCGCTGAACGGCGGCAACGCTCTTTGCAAAATGGCCGCCGAGCGTCCACAGCCGATTCCGGTGTTTGCCGAGATGTCCAGCATCAACCCGGTAGTGTTGCTACCAGGTGCCCTGCAGGCACGCGGCGAAACCGTGGCCAAAGAGCTCGCCGGATCGGTGGTGATGGGTGCCGGTCAGTTCTGCACCAACCCTGGTGTGGTCATCGGCCTGCGCTCCCCGGCGTTTTCGACGTTCGTCGAACAACTGACCGAACAGATGGGCAGTCAGGCACCGCAGACCATGCTCAACGCAGGCGGTCTGCGCAGCTACAGCAAAGGCGTCGAGCATTTGTTGTCGCATCCGGGCGTGACGCATCTGGCTGGCAAGCCGCAGGAAGGCAAACAGGCGCAGGCTCAGTTGTTCAAGGCTGACGTCAGTCTGCTGTTGAACGGCGACCAGTTGTTGCAGGAAGAAGTCTTCGGCCCGACCACGCTGATAATCGAGGTCGCTGACGATGCGCAGTTGAAAGACGCGCTGCAAGCCTTGCGTGGCCAGTTGACCGCGACTGTGATCGGCGAACCTGCAGACCTGAGCCAATACAATTGGCTGCAACCGATACTGGAAGAGAAAGTCGGCCGTATTCTGTTCAACGGCTACCCGACCGGTGTTGAGGTCTGTGAAGCCATGGTGCATGGCGGCCCGTACCCGGCAACCTCGGATGCACGTGGCACGTCGGTTGGCACTCTGGCCATCGACCGCTTCCTGCGCCCGGTCTGCTATCAGAACCTGGCCGACAGCCAGTTGCCGCCTGCATTGCAGAATGCCAACCCGCTGGGTCTGCGTCGTCTGGTCAACGGTGAATGGAGCGATCAGCCTCTCGTGTAACGACCATCGCTTGACTCGTAAACAAAGCAGCGCGACCTGATGAAGGTCGCGCTTTTTTTTGAAAAATATTTCTTTTTTGTGCTTTAAATCGCTTATAGCGGACCTGTTTTCCAGCCTGGTGGCAGCACCATGGAAGTGCAAAACATGAGCTGTTCATAAAATAACCACACAGCTGTAAGCCACGTGTAACAAGGGTTTCAAAAAGTTACCCACAGACATACCCACGATTTCCGTGGACAACTTTTCATCAATTTCGGACCTTAAAAACCCTGAGCAGCGCAAGCGTAAATTTTTACAGGTTCCCCACACCCTCATGCGTGATGGCACTGGTAATGGCCATTAGTGCTTAGTGACATAACTTTATGCACGTTTGGCGGTTGATTCGGCAGTCTGTCCGGCGTGAAATAAGAGATTTATCGAGGCATTCCGATTATGCAGCAGCGTTGTGAAGTGGCCGTGCTCGGTCTGGGTGCCATGGGTGCAGCCACTCTCTATCAACTGGCGAAGGCCGGAGTCGATGTGATTGGCGTCGATCGCTACGCCCCTCCGCACACCCAGGGCTCCAGCCACGGCGATACGCGCATCACACGGCTGTCGGTTGGTGAAGGCCCGCAGTACCTGCCGCTGGTACGCAGTTCGCACAGCATCTGGCGCGAACTCGAGGCGCTGAGCGGCGAGTCACTGTTTGAGCAGTGCGGAGTGCTGGTGATGACCTCCAGCCCTGCGTACGATCCTGAAGACAGTAACGACTTCACCCACCAGACCATCGCTTTGGCCCGCACCTATGGCGTGAAGCACGAAGTATTGTCGGCGGCGGCCATTCGCGAGCGCTTTCCCCAATTCACCCCTGTTCGGGATACCGCCATTGGCTACTTTGAACCCGAAGGCGGATTTGTCCGCCCGGAGCGCTGCATCGCGGTACAGCTGCGGCTGGCGAGGCAACACGGCGCAAGGTTGCTGACCCATGAGACGGTCACGCACTTACAGGCGCAGGGTGATCAGGTGCGCATTACCACCGACAAGGGCTCGATCATAGCTGACAAGGTCGTGGTCAGTGCAGGCATGTGGTCAGCCGAATTGCTCGGCGCTCCGTTCCGCGATCTGCTGCGGGTGTGTCGGCAAAAGCTGTTCTGGTTCGAGTTGCAGGAGAATGCCGCTTTTGCACCTGTTTCGCCGAGCTTCATTCTGACTCACGGGCCCGGAGAGGATGGCGTCAACTATGGCTTCCCGCCCCTGCCCGGTGAAAACAGTATGAAGGTCGCCACCGAGCAATACATTGAAGCATCCGCTGCCGACCAGCTGGATCGCACTGTTACGGCAAGGGAGGAGCAGGAAATGTTCCAGACCCAGGTGCAGGGCAAGATTGCGGGACTGACGCCGAACGTGGTCAAGTCTTCGGTCTGCGCCTACACCGTCACGCCGGACTGCCACTTCATCATTGATGAACACCCCCATCTGAAGAACGTGACAGTGGTTTCGGCCTGCTCCGGCCACGGCTTCAAACACTCAGCCGGGCTCGGGCTGGCCCTTGCGCAACGCTGTATTCACGGCACCAGCGATGTAGACCTTTCAGCCTTCTCGCTGGCGCGTTTCACCGCGCAGAACTGACCAACGACACTCAGCGCGCCACAACGAAGGCCTCGTCAATACGCGCCAGATCGGTGTCGTGCAACGTACCGGCGTAGTAATGCAGTTTGATCCAAGCCATCAAGTAATCGTAACGGGCTTTCGCCAGATCGCGACGGGTGCTGTAAAGCTGCTGTTCGGCGTTGAGTGCGTCCAGGCTGATGCGCTCGCCGCCGAGAATGCTCTGACGTGTCGACTCGACCAGTGCCTGCGCCGAGACCAGTGCTTTCTGATAAGCGCGCAACTTGCTCACCCCTGACGCACAGGCGTTGAACTGGCGACGCAGCTCGATCAGGGTTTCGCGGGTCTTGCCCTCCAGCTCGTATTCCGCCTGCTCGCGCTTGCTGTTGGCCTGACGCACCGAGGCGCTGGTGCCGCCTCCGGCGTACAGCGGCAGACTGAGCTCGATACCTATCGTGTTGGTGTCGTAACGCTGATTGTAGGTGTTGCCGCTGTCCGATTCGTTCTGGCGGATACTCGCATAGGCATTCACCGTCGGCAGATGCCCTGCGCGGTTGCGCTCCACCTCGTATCGCGCCACTTCCAGCGACTGACGTTGCGAGGCCAGGATCGGGCTGTTGGCCATGGCCAGCGCATGCCACTCGGTAAAGCTGGAAGGTGCCAGCACCAGCGCCTGAAAGCTGTCCCTCAACGGCTCCAGCTGCGCAACATCGATACTCGGCTCGCCAAGCAACGCGGCCAGCTCGCGCAAGGCCGCATCCTGCTCATCGCTGGCTTCTATCTGCTCGGCAATCGCCAGCTCGTTGCGCGATTCCGCTTCAAGAATGTCGGTGCGGGTACCTTCGCCTTGCTGGAACATTTGCCGGTTCTGGGCAAACTGGCGTTCGAACGCCTGCTGTTTGGCGCGGGCTATATTGATCTGGTCCTGCGCGAACAGTGCCTGGGTATAAAGGGTCAGAACCCGCACCAGCAATTCCTGACTCTTGCTGCGAAAAGTCTCGTCGGCAAACAACGCCTGAGCCAGGCCTTTGCGGTAATTGGCATAGGCTTCGTAATCGATCAGCGGCTGCTGAATCGTCAGGCTTGAACCAAAGCTGTTGTAGTGGCGATGGTCCGTGGTGTCTTCACGGCCGCCTTTAAGGGTGGCCTTGGAGTCGTTGCGCCCTTTGTTGTAGCTGTATGAAACACGCGGCAACAAGCCTGCACGACCAATCACCCGGTTTTCCAGGCCCGCATCGCGCTCCTTGAGCGCTCCCAGGTAAGTCGGGTCGTTGCGAAGCGCCAGCTCATAGACCTGAAACGGGCCCATCGCATGACTCAATGAAGCAGTGCCCAGCAGGATGGCCGTCAGTAAAGCGGCTTTCAGGGGATGACGAGACATCCTATTCCTCCGTCAACGCGGAGCCGGCACGGTCCAGCAAAGGTTTGAACAGATAATTGAGCAGCGAGCGTTCGCCCGTGCGCACAAACATTTCAGCGGGCATGCCCGGCTTGATCACCAGCCCGTTGAGTTTTTCCAGTGCTGCATCGCCCACCGAAGTGCGCAGCACGTAATAGGGCTGGCCGGTTTTCTCATCCTGCATCTGGTCGGCGGAAATCAGGTTTACCTCACCGGAAACCCGCGGCGTGCGACTTTGATTGAACGCAGTGAAGAGGATATCGACCGGCAAATGGCTGGCGACCTTGTCGATCAACTGCACCGGCAGACGCCCTTCGACTTCAAGCCGTGTGCCCTGCGGTACGATTTCCAGCAGGGTTTCACCGGCACGCACCACTGCGCCTTCAGTGTGCACGCCCAGGTTGACGGCGATGCCATCAGCAGGGGCAAGAATTGCACTGTGCTGCAGACTGAAACCTGCCGAAGCCAGTTGTTGCTCAAGGGTAAGCGCCTTGACCTGGGCATCGGCCCACTGGCTGCGCACTTCTTTCTGATACTCCTCGCGCTGCTGCTGAAGACGCAACCGCGACTCGACGATCCCCTGCTCTATCCGCCCGGTTTCGCCTGCGTTCTGCGCCAGGCTCTGCTGCACTTGAGAAAGCTGGCGTTGAAACTCCAGCAGACGGTTGCCCGGAATGAAACCGTTCTGCGCCAAGGGTTCCAGGTTACTCAGTTGCTTGCGTAGCGAGTCAGCCTGAGCCAGCAGGTCCGATCGAGCGCGGCGCATACCGGCGAGTTGCAGCCCGGCACCTTCGATACTCGCCTGCAAACCGGATTGCTCTCGAGCCAGCGCCTGTCGCCGACTGCTGAACAGCTGGCGCTGGCCCTCAAGCACGAGCGCCAGACGCGGGTCGGGGTTCTGCCCCTGCCCGGCGGCAATCAGTTCTGCGGGAAAGTGCACCTCATCCAGGTTGTCGCGCTCGCTCTGCCAGCGAGCCAGGCTGGCCCAGGCCATTCGATACTGGGCACGCAGCGATTGCACGTCGGCCTCGACCTGAGTCTGATCAAGACGAAACAACGGCTCGCCCTCCTTCACGGACTGGCCTTCGCTGACGAGAATCTTGCTGACCACGCCGCCATCCAGCGACTGCACGGCCTTGCGCTTGCCCGACACCACGACGGTGCCTTGCACGGCAATGCCCTGATCCAGCGGGGCGAGACTGGCCCACAGAAAGAAGCTGCCCGCCCCTGCCAGCATGAGAATCCAGCCAGCACGAACGAAGAACTGCACGCCGCGCTCCTTGCCCGGCACGGTGTAATGAGTGTCGATAGGGCTGCTCATACGTCGGACTGCCTGTTCTGCGTGCCGTACTGACGGCTCATGGAAAGCCCGACAGGTGCAGGGCGAGATTGCGATTGAGGGTGCGCTTGCGGTGCTTGCCCGGGCGATGCCTGTCCGGACAAGGCCTGCAACACCTGAGCCGTGGTGCCGAATGCCTGCATGCGACCTTCGCTCAGCACCAGCAGACGATCGGTCTGGTTCAACGACTGAGTGCGGTGGGTGACGAGCACGACGGTGCAGCCGCGGGTCTTGAGTTCAGCAATCGCCTGGGTCAAGGCCGCTTCGCCTGCGGCGTCCAGATTGGAATTGGGCTCATCAAGCACCACCAGCCGCGGATCGCCATACAGCGCTCGGGCCAACGCGACGCGCTGTTTCTGACCGCCTGACAAGCCAGCGCCATCATCGCCCAGCCGCGTGTCGTAGCCCTGCGGCAGACGCAGAATCAATTCGTGTACGCCCGCCAGTTGCGCGGCAGCAACCACAGCGCTCGCGTCGGCCTCGCTAAAACGCGCGATGTTTTCTGCCACGGTGCCACCGAACAGCTCGATGTCCTGCGGCAGATAACCGATATAGGGGCCCAGCGCCTCGCGATCCCAGCGATGCATGTCGGCACCGTCCAGGCGTACCGTACCGCCCAGCACAGGCCAGACACCGACCAGCACGCGCGCCAGAGTCGATTTGCCGGAACCGGATGCTCCCAGCACGCCGAGCACTTCACCGGCTTGCAACTGAAAGCTCACTTGCTGAATCGTCGGCGACGTTTTTCCCGGAGGCGCAGCGCTGACCTGTTCCGCGCTGATCTGACCGCGCGGTGCTGGCAGTGGCATGCGCGGCGCGGGCTCGGCGTAGGTCTTGAGTAACTGGTCCAGACGCCCGTAAGCCAGGCGTGCAGAACTCCATTGCTTCCAGACTGCGATCAGTTGATCGATGGGGCTGAGAACCCTTCCCATGAGGATCGAACCGGCGATCATCATGCCTGCGGTCATTTCTCCGTTTATCACCAGCAGTGCGCCCAGGCCCAGCACCAGCGACTGCAGGCAAAGGCGCAGGGCCTTGCTGATCGAACTGATCACCGCTCCAGTGTCACTGGCACGGTTTTGCAAGGCCAGAAAGCGCCCATGCACATGGAACCAGCGACGCCGCAACACTTCGAGCATGCCCATCGCCTGGATCGCCTCGGCCTGTTGCAGGTGTCGGGTCGCCAATTGCGCAGACTGCTGCGAGTACCCGCTGGCCTCGGCCAACGGTTTGCGGGTCAGCCATTCGTTGAGGCAGGCCAGTCCGACCAGCAACACCGTCCCCACGCTGGCCAGCACGCCAAGCCAAGGGTCGAAAAGGAAGATCACCGCCAGGTAGATGGGAAACCACGGGGCGTCGAAGAACGCGAACAACGCCGGCCCGGTGAGGAACTGGCGGATAAAGGTCAGGTCACCCAGCGCCTGTCCAGCCTGACGCTGTCCAGCGTGCAGGTTGCTCTCGAACGCGGCCTGATAGACGCGCAGATTGAAACGCCTCTCCAGCTCGCTGCCGATGCGGATCACCACAAAGCTGCGGACCATCTCCAGCAGGCCGATAAACGCAAAGAACCCGCCCACCATCAGCGTCAGCATGGCCAGGGTAGTCTGGTTCTGCGACGTCAGTACACGGTCATAGACTTGCAACATGTAAATCGATGGGGCGAGCATCAACACGTTGATCAGCGCGGTAAAACAACCGACACCAATCAACGCGCTCTTGTAGTCAGCCAGCGCTTTATAAAGCGGCGGCCGGGCGCTTTGGGGCAACGCATTCATGGTTGTTCCTTGATGGTCTTGCTGGTGACGGAGTGACATCCCTGGGTTTTAACAAACAACTCGCGCAGGTCCATGAAACGCTTAATCGGCGAGCCGTCCAAGTACCAGCACTTCACCGCCGGGCAGACGCGCCTGATAGATCTGCTCACCCATGTTATTGAGGTGAATCAGGCGATTGCCTTCCTTGTCGGTGAATGCCAGGCCATCCGGAGTCGGAAACCAGCCAGTGGGTGCTTCGTGCAACCACTTTACTGCACAGGCGAGATCGCCCGTCAGTTTCGGTACATCCGTGTTGAGGTGCAGCTCACAGGCTTCGTCCGTGTTTCCCTGAAGCGAAAGTCGCCACTTGCCGCTGAGTTCAGCTGGGTCGGGCAGTTTCAAACTCATGGCCATACTTGCTCCAGAAATACCCACCAGCAGCGCAACAGCCACTGGCACGATTCGAACAACGTGATTGATCTTCATGATGGGGTACTTTCCAGATCATGGACGACAGCAGGGTCGTCCATGATTGTTACAGATTAAACCACGATATCAGTAGCCAACGCTTGACCAACAGTGCCCACGAGGAAGTCCCCCACACCCTGACCTGTGAAGTCGATCGCCAGGCTACCCAGATTGCTGCTCTGGTTGTAGCTGAGGATCGCTTCGCCGACATGGCCGCTGAACGCGTTGACGAACTGCAGCGCGCTCAGCGTGGAAATGGCCGATACATCGATTTTGTCCTGACCGCTGACAAAGTCACGAATCGTATCCTGCGCTGCACGGTTCGAATCGGAACTGGCACCAAACACAAAAATGTCTGCACCAGCACCACCGGTCAGGCTGTCGGCACCGCCACCGCCGTAGATGATGTCGTTGCCGGCACCACCTTTGAGGTCGTTGGCAGCGGCATTGCCGATCAACAGGTCGTTGCCCGAACCGCCCACCGCGTTTTCAACCACCACGCCTTTGGCAATTGAAACGTTACCCACCATGCCACCCACGTCCGAGAACGAGGCCGCATTGAGGTTGATCTTCTGGTTCTGGGTGAAACCCGAGAAGTCGAGGGTATCCTTGCCCCCACCGTCCCACACCGAGAACACCACCTTGGAGGAGGCAGAAGTGGCGCTGTAGAAATCACGCCCGGCGGTGGAGTTGAAACCGTAGACCGTATCACCGGCACGGGTGCTCATATTCGCGCCATAGAGCTGTTGAACAGCCGCAATATCGTCCAGCAACGGTGCCGAGGAGTACGCCGCAACGCCGCCCTTGACGAAGTTCTGGTCGGTGTTGGACTCACTCCAGTAACTCATGACGCTGTAGCCACGCGTGTCTTCTGCGTAGCTGGCATCCTTGTAGGTCGGGTTGCCTTCGCCAGCGTTGTAGTCGCCAGGGTGAGACAGGCCCAGGGTGTGGCCAATTTCATGGGTCAGGGTCTGACGACCGTAATTGCCATTGTCCGGGGTGGTGTTGACCTTGTAGCTGTTATCGACAAGGTACCAGGACTGACCGTCGGTACGGCTGTTGCCGCTGGGCAGATAGGCAAAAGCCGCTCCGCCAGCACTGCCGTTACTGTAGTTGCCAAAGGTCATGTGCCCGTCGCCGCCGGAAGCCGCCTGGGTAAAGCTGACTTTGGCAACGTCTGCCCAGGATTGCATCGACAATACGGCCTGTGCTTTCTGCTGTGCGTTGAACGCACTGAAAGTCCCCAGCGAATTGTCGAACCCGGCAGGTTTGGCGGTCAGGAAGGTGTACGTGAGGTTGATGGTGCCGTTCCCATCGCGATCAGTCCACGCAGCGTCGTCGCGAAGGATGTAATCGGCGGCCTGATCGACCGAGTACGAAGGCTTGCCATTGATCGTGAGGTTACCGCCACGGTCGTACTGGTGAGCGAACGTATTGATCTGGTCGAAAGAGGTGCTGGTAGCAGCAGAGAGTTGAATTGCAGCATTTTCTTTGACTTTCGTCATGACACTTCCTTGTTTGCTGATTAACAGGTTAGGTGCGGCTGGACTCCCCCCTGTAGCGAGAGAGTCCAGTCACTCGCCTTGTGTTGCTGTTGCGTAACGCTTTGATGCGTAACAAAGCTGACACATTTAGAAATCTTGTGTCCAGCTCTCTTCAGTGATGTCAATTGGCCCAAACGGGGAAGTGCCTACAGGCCTTGGGGAATCGTCCGATATTATTTTTTGTGATGATCAAAAGCTGATAAGTGCTTGAGCAGACGAGGACAATCTTGATAAAGATGACTGATCGGTCAGGTGTCCTACGATGCGTAATTTGACTGGACCGACAGTCTCTGGCCAATCCGGCTTGCCCTTCCCAGGCTTCCGGAAAGGCATATCGCCATCACCTGAGATCCTGACACTTCTCAAATCCCGGAAATGCAAAAGCCCCGAAAGATCGGGGCTTTTGTTTGAAGTGCAACGGCCTGAGTAGTCAGGCCGAAGTCATCAGTCGTCGCGGCTCATGATGCCGAAAATCTGCAGCAGGCTGATAAACAGGTTGTAGATCGATACATACAGGCTGACCGTCGCCATGATGTAGTTGCGTTCACCACCCTGAATGATCGCGCTGGTCTGGAACAGAATGCAGACCGACGAGAACAGCACGAAGCCTGCGCTGATCGCCAGTTGCAAACCGCTGATCTGGAAGAACATGCTGGCCACTACCGCACCAAGCAGAACGAAGAAGCCTGCGGTGATGAAGCCACCCAGGAAGCTCATGTCCTTGCGGGTGATCAACACGTAAGCCGACAGACCGCCGAAAACCAGTGCGGTCATCGCGAAAGCAGAGCTAACCACTTCAGCGCCACCGGCCATACCCAGATAACGGTTGAGGATCGGGCCAAGCAGGAAACCCATGAAACCTGTCAAGGCGAAGGTCGAAACCAGACCCCAGACCGAATCACGCAATTTGTTGGTCAGGAAAAACAGACCATAGAAGCCGATCAGTACCACGAAAATGTTCGGGTAGCCGACGCGCATCTGCTGAGCGACAAATGCCATGACACCGCTGAAAGCCAGCGTCAGAGCGAGAAGACCGTAAGTGTTGCGCAGGACACGACTAACCTCTAGCTGGTCGGCCTGCATGCCGGTTTTAAGGCTGTAATCCTGTTCGCGCATGGCGAAACTCCTTCCTGTTGAAATGTTGAGTTGCAAAGATCATAACAGAGGCGCTGCAACTGGCTAGTCACAGAGTTTGACAGCTTGTTTCATTCCGGTATTATGGCGCCCGCAACGATAGTGGAGGTATGGCCGAGTGGTTTAAGGCAGCAGTCTTGAAAACTGCCGACTGTAACAGGTCCTAGAGTTCGAATCTCTATGCCTCCGCCATATTTGGTAGCGCAAAGCCCTGATTATTCAGGGCTTTGTCGTTTCTGGCCTTTATGAAAATCCCCCCTCTCCTCCCCCCTGCCAGCGGGCCCGCGCAACCTGATATATTCATGCGCACCCCGTATCAATAGACCGATGTTCGAATGCCCATCAATTTCGATCTAAACGACCTCCAGGCATTTCGTGCCGTGGTCGAGAATGGCAGCTTCCGCAAGGCCGCTGAAACCGTACAGATCACCCAGCCTGCACTCAGCCGCCGTATAGAAAAGCTTGAGTCTGCGCTGAACGTGAAGCTGTTCGAACGGACCACCCGCAGGGTCAGCCTTACCACGGTGGGCCGTGCATTTCTGCCTCAGGTCGAGCGAATACTGGATGACCTCGACATCGCATTGATGACCATCGATGGCGTCGGTTCCACCCGGATGGGTAGCGTCACCATTGCTTGCGTGCCGTCAGCCGCCTACTACTTCATGCCGCAGGTCATCAGCGAGTTTCATAAGCTGTTTCCAAAAATCAGAATCCGGGTCATGGATGCCAGCGCCAACGAGGTCAACAGCGCAGTTGCCCTTGGCGAGGCAGATTTCGGGGTGAGTTTCAGCGGCAATCTGGCACCGGAGGTCGACTTCGAATTGCTTCTGCAGGAACGCTATGTGATGGCCTGCCGCCGGGATCACCCGCTTGCGACCTGCGCCAGCGTGAGCTGGGAGGAAATGTACCGCCACGACTACATCGCTCTGGACATAACGTCAGGTAACCGTCTGGTACTGGATCAGGCACTGGCGCTCTCGCGCCCGAACAAGGAGAGTATCTGCGAAACGCGGCATGTCACCACCATGATCGGCCTTGTGGAGGCCGGCCTCGGCGTGGCGGCGGTGCCCTCGATCGCCATGCCGATGACCGCTCACCCGTTTCTGGTGAGCGTGCCATTGGTTGCACCTGAAGTGGTTCGCAACGTAGGGCTGATAAAACGTCGCGGGAGGACATTGACGCCTGCAGCCCTTGAACTGGAACGACTGGTCAGGAAGATGCCGCTACGTTCAGCGGGGAACTGAATCCAGCCCGGTGGACTGCACGGTGGCCTGCGCTTTTGGAGACGCCAGGTAATCGAGCAATGCCTTCGCCTGCTTCGGGTGCTCGGCATTGACCGGAATGCCAGCGGCGTAGCGGGTAACCGACTGAACGTCTTCCGGAATCTTCGCCACGAATGTCACGCCGGGAACCGGCAACAGTTCGGCCACCTGTTGAAAGCCCACTTCGTAGTCGCCCTTGGCAACCACGGAAGCAACCGGGATGCGCTCGATCATCTTGCCCTTCGGCGCGAGTTCCTTCTCGATACCGAGCTTTTTGAAAAGCTCTTTTTCGATGTACACACCACTGGCGCTGTCGGAGTAAGCAACCGACTTCGCCTTGAGCAGCGTGTCTTTCAACTCGCTGTCGGTACCGATTGCAGGCTTGGCCGCCCCCTCCTTCACCACCATCCCGATCCGCGAATCGGCCAGCTCGACCCGCGATGCCGGGTCTACCTTGCCTTGCTTGATCAGATCATCCAGCGCATAGCCGACCATGATCACCACATCGGCATGCTCGCCACGAGCCAGGCGGTTTGGAATGGCCTCGGGGGCCTTGCCCATCGACGGGCCAAGGATGGTGTCCAGTGTATCCCCGGAAGACGTCGCGTATTGCGGCCCCAGCAGTTTATATGCAGCAGTAAAGCCGCCTGATGTCATGACCTTGAGCTCTTCAGCCTGAGCGGCAACGCTGACTGCCATACAGCCCAGAAAAAGCACCGCCAATTGATGTTTATGCAACAGTTTCATAGTTTTTTCCTTTATTAAACAGCCAGTTGCGGGCGAACCGAAAGGTGCCGGTAGAGCACCAGGGTCGCGCCAAGCGCGCAAGCTGCAGCGAACGTCATCCAGTAAGCAGGTGCAGCCTTGTCACCGGTCAGATGGATCAACCAGGTCGAGATTGCCGGGGTGAAACCGCCGAAAACTGCTGTCGCCAAGCTATAGGCCAGAGAAAAACCGGCCACCCGCACCTCAACCGGCATGATTTCAGTCAGCGCCGGAATCATCGCGCCGTTATACAAACCGTAGAGAAACGAGAACCACAACAGCACTTCCAGCATATGAGCAAAGCTTGGCGCCTGAGCGAGAAAGGACAGCGCCGGATAAGCGCTGATGATGGTCAGCAGGGTCATCGCTACCAGCAGCGGCTTGCGTCCGAAACGGTCGCTCAACATGCCGCCGACCGGCAGCCAGATAAAGTTGGAGACACCGACCAGCAACGTCACCAGCAGCGCATCGGAGGTACTCAGATTTAGTACGGTTTTGCCGAATGTCGGTGCATAAATGGTGATCAGGTAAAACGTGGTGGTAGTCATCGCCACCATCAGCATGCCGGCAATCACCACGCGCCAGTTTTGCAGCAGCGTCGCGAACACCTGTCGCATGGTCGGACGGTGAGCGCGCGTGGCGAACTCTTCGGTTTCCTGCAGGCTGCGGCGTAGCAGGAAAATGAACGGGATGATCAGGCAACCGATGGCGAACGGAATTCTCCAGCCCCAGTCGGCGACAGCAGCAGGTGTCATCCATTGGTTCAAGCCGTAACCCAGCGCAGCGGCGACAACAATTGCCACCTGCTGGCTGCCTGACTGCCAACTGGTGTAGAAGCCCTTGCGGCCGGGTGTCGCCATCTCTGCCAGATACACCGACACGCCGCCCAATTCCGCGCCTGCGGAAAAGCCTTGCAGCAAGCGACCGACCAGCACCAATGCCGGTGCCCACAAGCCGATGCTCGCGTAACCGGGCACCAGGACAATCAACAGCGTGCCACTGGCCATGATCGACAGAGTCACGATCAAGCCTTTGCGCCGGCCCACGTCATCGATGTAAGCGCCCAGAATAACGGCACCCAACGGGCGCATCAGGAAGCCCGCACCGAAGACCGCGAAGGTCATCATCAGCGAAGCAAACTCACTGCTGGCCGGGAAAAAGGCGGAGGCGATCTGGGTGGCGTAAAAGCCAAACAGGAAGAAGTCGAATTGCTCGAGGAAGTTGCCTGAAGTGACGCGAAATACTGCTCCGGCCTTCGACCGGGTGTTGCCTGTTCCTGATGGGGATGAGCTGTGCATCAGTGTTCTCCAGCGATCTTATTAGAGTGTTGTAAGCGCTTATGGGGAAGGAGTCTGCCGGACACACTTTGAAACGATAAGTGCTATGTTTTCATCGATTGATGCCCGATGAACATCAATCGACACTCAGGCGGTTGCGCCCTGACCCAGCGCTTGCAGGACGAACCGCGCCAAACTCACACGTCGGCCCTTGAATTCTTTATCATTGCGGATGTTTTGTTGGCAGAGCCGATCATGAAATTCGCCATCTCACTTTTTTCCGCCGCCCATGCGCCCTCCTCGCGAAGAGCCTTGCTGTTCGCCAAAGCCGTACTCGCAGGCGGACATGAGATCGTCCGGTTGTTTTTTTATCAAGACGGCGTACACAGCGCGTCGGCCAATGTCGTGACGCCTCAGGATGAGCAGGATATGGCCCTGCAATGGCGTGACTTCATCGCCGAACACCACCTGGATGGCGTGGTATGCATCGCCGCCGCGCTGCGTCGTGGCGTGCTTGATGCCCAAGAGGCCGAGCGTTATCAGCGGCCAGCGGCGAATCTGCGGGAGCCTTGGGAATTGTCCGGGCTGGGGCAGTTGCACGATGCCGTGCAATCGGCTGATCGTTTGATCTGCTTTGGAGGGCCGTGACATGCCCAGATCATTATTGGTAGTCAGCCGTCAGTCGCCGTGGTCCGGCCCCGGTGCCCGTGAAGCACTGGACATCGTGCTGGCGGGTGGTGCATTCGATCTGTCGGTCGGCCTGCTGTTTCTGGATGACGGGGTTTTCCAGTTGTCGCCGCAGCAACTGCCCGGTGCCCTGCAACAGAAAGACCTGACCGCAAACCTCAAGGCCCTGTCGATGTTCGGCGTTGAAGACCTTTATGCCTGCGGACAAAGCCTGACCGAGCGCGGCATCCCTGCCAGCGCATTGAGCGAAGAAATCAGTCAGTTGTACACACGCTCCGAATTGTCGGCACTTTTTGACCGCTACGACGAGGTGATTACGATCTGATGGCTACTTTGCACGTTCTCTCCCATTCGCCTTTTGCCGACACCCGACTGGACAGCTGCCTGCGCCTGCTGGGCCGTGACGACGGTGTATTGCTCTGTGGCGACGCTACTTATGCACTGACACCGTCATGCGCACCATTGGAATCCCTGCAGCCCCTGGTCGATTCATTGCAGTTGTTTGTACTTGATGAAGACATCAAGGCACGCAATCTGCCACTGCCCGTCGGAGTAAAAAGCATCGACTACCCTGCCTTCGTGGAACTGTCCTTACGCTTCGACAAGGTCAATACCTGGCTATGAAACAGTTGACGATTGACGGGCACAGCATCGAACTGGACAAGGATGGTTTTCTGCAGGACCTCAACGACTGGTCGCTTGACGTCGCCCACGCCCTGTCCGCTGAGGAAGGTATCGCCCTGAGTGCCGAGCACATTGAAATCCTCCAGTTGCTGCGGGATTTCTACGCCGAGTTTCAGCTTTCGCCGGCCACCCGACCGCTGATCAAATACACCGCACTGAAGCTGGGTACGGAAAAAGGCAACAGCATGCACCTCAACCGCCTGTTCAACGGCACTCCCGCCAAACTCGCCGCCAAGCTGGCGGGCCTGCCTAAACCGACCAATTGCATATGAACGATTACGCCGCGCTTGTTACCGAAACACCTGAAGAACATCCCTTTGCGACATTTGTGCGCATTCTGGGCAAAGGCAAACGCGGTGCGCGCAACCTGACGCGCGAAGAAGCGCGAGAGGCCATGGGCATGTTGCTCGATGAAAAAGTCGAGGACACCCAGCTCGGGGCTTTTCTGATGCTGCTGCGCCATAAGGAAGAAAGCCCTGAGGAACTGGCGGGGTTTACCGAAGCGGTGCGCGAACGCCTGAATGCGCCGGCGATTCAGGTCGATATCGACTGGCCGACCTACGCAGGGAAAAAGCGTCATCTGCCGTGGTACTTGCTGGCGGCCAAATGTCTGGCGCAAAACGGCGTGAAGATCCTCCTGCACGGCGGTGGTGCCCATACTGCGGGACGCCTGTACACCGAACAATTGCTCGGCCTGCTGAGTATTCCCCTGTGCCGCAACTGGTCAGCAGTCGAAACCTCGCTTGAGCAAGGCAATATAGCGTTCATTCCGCTTGCAGACTGGGCACCGCAGCTGCAACGCATGATTGATCTGCGCAACACCCTGGGCCTGCGCTCCCCCATTCATTCTCTGGCACGCATTCTCAACCCGCTTCAGGCCCGTTGCGGCCTGCAAAGCATCTTTCATCCGGGCTATCAGAGCGTGCATCGCGACGCCAGCAGCCTGCTGGGCGACAACGCCATTGTGGTCAAGGGCGATGGCGGCGAAATCGAGATCAACCCGGACACCATCAGCCATTTGTACGGCACCACTGGCGGTCAGCCCTGGGACGAGGAGTGGCCAGCGCTCTCGCCGCGCCGTCACGTAAAACCGGCGACACTCGACCCGCAGCAACTGTTGGCCTTGTGGCGCGGGGAAATCGAAGACAGCTACCCGCAACTGGCGTTGATATCGACCATCGCGCTTGCCCTGCGCGGCCTGGGTGTCGCTCGCGACGAAGCGTTCGAGCAAGCCCGAGTGTTCTGGGATCGCCGCGACAAGAGCCTTTGACCTATCGGCTGTGACGATCACCAGCCCCCATAATCTTGCGCGTTTTAGGTCGAACCGATGCGCCCTGGCTGACCTCCAAGCTCTATAACCTGGAAATGGGAGTCAGACATGGGCCTTCTGGTCGAGGGACACTGGCAAGACCAGTGGTACGAAAGCAGCAAAGATGGCGCCTTTCAGCGCGAAAATGCGCAACAACGCAACTGGGTCACAGCCGACGGACAAGCGGGGCCATCTGGTGAGGGCGGTTTTGCTGCACAGGCCGGCCGCTACCACTTGTATGTCTCACTGGCATGCCCGTGGGCACACCGCACACTGATCGTACGCAAGCTCAAGGGACTGGAAAACCTGATCGGCGTTTCCGTGGTCAGTTGGCTGATGCTGGAAAATGGCTGGACTTTCGATAAGCAGAAAGGCTCCAGCGGCGATGCGCTGGATGACTTCCAGTTCTTTCACCAACGCTATACCGCCGATGACCCTCGTTATACCGGCCGCGTGACGGTTCCGGTGCTGTGGGACAAACAGCAGCAATGCATCGTCAGCAACGAGTCTGCGGAAATCATCCGTATGTTCAATGGCGCATTCGACGAACTGACCGGCAACACGCTGGACTTTTATCCGCAAGCCTTGCGGGCGAGCATCGACGAGCTCAACGAGCAGATTTATCCGAACGTCAACAACGGTGTCTACAGGGCCGGGTTCGCCACCTCACAGGGGGCGTACGAAGAGGCGTTCAATGATGTGTTCGCCGAACTGGACGTGCTGGAAAACCTGCTGGGCGAAAAGCGCTACCTGACGGGAAAACACCTGACCGAAGCCGACATACGCCTGTTCACCACCATCGTGCGCTTCGATGCGGTGTATTACAGCCACTTCAAGTGCAACCTGCGGCGCATCGCGGATTACCCGAACCTTAGCAATTGGCTACGTGAGTTGTACCAATGGCCAGGTATCGCGGAGACGGTGAACTTCGAGCACATCAAGGGCCACTACTACGCGAGCCATCGCACCATCAACCCGACCGGCATCATACCCAAGGGTCCAGCGCTTGATCTGCAGGCAGGTCACGACCGGGAGCGGCTGTCCGGTGAGGGTGTCTGGAGCAATTGACAAATTGGCGAAAAAGGATGGATAGCCCGAACGGGCTATCCGCCATCGACTTCAGACAGTCGCCTGTGCCCCTTCGAACCACGCCAGTTTTTCACGCAACTTGACCACTTCGCCGATGATTACCAGCGTCGGTGCATGCACCTCATGCTCGGCGACCAGTTGCGGCAGATTGGCCAGAGTGCCGGTAAATACACGCTGATTGACCGTCGTGCCCTGCTGAACCAGCGCAGCAGGCGTGTCTGCAGAGCGACCATGCCTGATCAGCTCTTCACAGATGACCGGCAAACCGATCAGCCCCATGTAAAACACCAGCGTCTGAGCAGGCGCAACCAGGTCGGACCAGGGCAGGTCTGTGGTGCCGTTTTTCAAGTGACCGGTAATGAAACGCACAGACTGTGCGTGATCACGGTGCGTCAGCGGTATACCGGCATACGCCGCACAACCACTGGCGGCGGTAATACCTGGAACCACTTGAAATGGAATGCCATGCGCAGCCAGCTCTTCGATTTCCTCGCCGCCACGGCCGAAGATAAACGGATCGCCGCCCTTGAGGCGCACCACTCGCTTGCCTTGCTTGGCCAGTGCAACCAGTTGCTGGTTGATCTGTTCCTGCGGAACAGCGTGCTCTGCACGGCGTTTACCGACATAGATACGCTCGGCATCGCGACGGCACAGGTCAAGAATAGTCGGCGCGACAAGGCGGTCATACAGCACCACATCCGCTTGCTGCATCAGGCGCAAGGCCCGGAAAGTCAGCAAGTCAGGATCACCGGGGCCAGCACCGACCAGATACACCTCGCCGGTCTCCGGCGGCGGCTCGCCAGCGATCTTGGCGATCAGCAGACGCTCGGCCTCGGCCCCCTGCCCGGCCAGTTGGCGATCAGCAATGGCACCCTGAAAAACATCTTCCCAGAACGCTCGGCGTTGCTGCACATTCGGAAACAGCCCTTTGACCTGATTGCGAAAGCGCGCAGCAAGCCCGGCGAGCTGCCCGTAGGTAGAGGGAATCCAGGTTTCCAGCTTGGCACGGATCAAACGTGCCAGCACCGGCGCATCGCCGCCACTGGACACAGCGATCACCAATGGCGAGCGGTCGACAATGGCCGGAAAGATAACCGTACACAACGCCGGGGCGTCCACCACATTGACCGGAACGCAGCGCAGCCGGGCGTCATGGGAAACCTGGGCGTTGAGCGGCTCGTCATCCGTCGCGGCAATAATCAGCACACAACCATCAAGATCGCTTTCGCTGTAGCCGCGCAGGATCATCTCACCGCCGCTCTGGACGACCAGCTCACTCAGTTGGGCCTCGATTTCTGGCGCAACCACGCGCAGCACTGCGCCAGCGTCGGCAATCAGGCGTGATTTGCGCAAGGCAATTTCACCACCGCCGACCACCAGCACCCGGCTGCCACGCAGGTTATGGAACAGCGGCAGAAATTCCATTTAACCGATGACCTCAAGGCCGCCCATGTAAGGCTTGAGCACCTCGGGCACGCGAATCGACCCGTCCGCTTGCTGGTAGTTTTCCAGCACCGCCACCAATGTACGACCCACCGCCAGCCCCGACCCGTTGAGGGTGTGGACCAGTTCCGGCTTGCCAGTTTCCGGATTGCGCCAGCGGGCCTGCATGCGGCGCGCCTGGAAATCACCGCAGTTGGAGCACGAAGAGATTTCGCGATACTTGTCCTGGCTCGGAATCCACACTTCCAGGTCGTAGGTCTTCACGGCACTGAAACCCATGTCGCCGGTGCACAGCGCCAGCGTACGGTATGGCAGTTCCAGCAATTGCAAAACGCGCTCGGCATTGCCGGTCAGCGATTCAAGCGCAGCCATGGAGTCTTCAGGCGCAACGATCTGAACCATCTCGACCTTGTCGAACTGGTGCTGGCGGATCATGCCACGCGTGTCACGACCCGACGCACCCGCTTCGCTACGGAAGCAAGGGGTATGGGCAACAAACTTGAGAGGCAGCTGTTTGGCATCGAGAATTTCACCCGACACGATATTGGTCAGCGACACTTCCGCGGTCGGAATCAGGTACAGATCGGCTTCGCCTTCGCGGGTGATCTTGAACAGGTCTTCCTCGAACTTGGGCAACTGGCCTGTACCCTGCAACGCAGGTGCCTGCACCAGGTAAGGCGTGTAGGTCTCTTCGTAGCCGTGTTCGTTGACGTGCAGATTGATCATGAACTGCGCCAGCGCACGGTGCAGGCGCGCGATTGGGCCACGCAGCAACGCAAAACGCGCACCGGACAGCTTGGCAGCGGTCTCGAAGTCCAGCCAGCCGAACTTCTCGCCCAGAGCAACGTGATCCTTGACCTCGAAATCGAAGGAAGTCGGCGTACCCCAGCGACGCACTTCGACGTTGCCTTCTTCGTCAGCACCGACCGGCACCGATTCGTGAGGCAGGTTCGGAATGCTCAGCACCAGCGCATCCAGCTCGGCCTGAATGCCATCCAGCTCGACCTTGCCTTCGCTCAGCTCGTTGCCCATGCGCTCGACATCAGCCATCAACGGCGCGATGTCTTCGCCACGCTGTTTGGCCTGACCGATGGATTTGGAACGTGCATTGCGCTCGGCCTGCAGCTGTTCGGTGCGGGTCTGCACCACCTTGCGCTGGGCTTCCAGCGATTCAATGCGCGCCACATCCAGTGTGAAGCCACGGGAAGCCAGGCGATCCGCTACGTCCTGAAGTTGAGTACGTAACAGTTTGGAATCGAGCATATCGTTCTCTCGTCTATCAAAGTCTGGTCAGGGACAGGCCAACCCAGGTTGCGAGCAGCCCGCCGAATACGCTGATACCGGCATAACCAAGGGCCAGCGGTACTTGCCCGCTTTCCAGCAGGCGCAGCGTATCCAGTGAAAAGGATGAAAAGGTCGTCAGACCGCCTACAAAGCCGACAATCAAGCCGGCACGAATTTCGATGGGCACTTCCGGGCGCAGCAGAAACAAGCCATACAGTACGCCGATTATCAGGCACCCTACGATGTTGACCGCAAGCGTCGCCGCGTAAAAATAACGTGGCCAGTTGGCGCTTACCCAGGTACCAGTCGCAAAGCGCAATAATGTACCAGCGATCCCGGCAATCGACACCGCAAGAATGGTCTGAATCATCACTTTCTCCGTTGGCGGGGACTGGCATCGTCCAATGCGCTCAGATGCCTGAGCTTTTCACCGATCTTGAGTTCCAGACCGCGAGGTACAGGCTGGTAATACTGCCGTGGCTCCAGCTCGTCCGGAAAGTAGTCTTCGCCAGCCGCATAGGCTTCAGGCTCGTCATGGGCATAACGGTATTCTTCGCCATAACCGAGCTGCTTCATCAGCTTGGTCGGCGCATTGCGCAAGTGCAGCGGCACCTCCAGCGAGCCATGCTCGCCAGCTTCGCGCATTGCTGCCTTGAAGGCCATGTAGACCGCGTTGCTTTTTGGCGCACAGGCCAGATAGACGATGGCCTGTGCCACCGCCAGTTCGCCCTCGGGGCTGCCCAGACGCTCCTGAACGTCCCAGGCCGACATGCACAGCGGCAAGGCGCGCGGATCTGCATTGCCGATATCTTCACTGGCCATGCGCACCACGCGACGCGCCAGATACAGCGGATCGCAGCCGCCGTCGATCATCCGGGCAAACCAGTACAGGGCTGCGTCGGGGTCGGACCCACGTATTGACTTGTGCAAGGCCGATATCTGGTCATAGAACGCCTCACCGCCCTTGTCGAAGCGGCGTCGGCTGTCACCGAGCAGGCTCTGCAGCAGCTCGACATCGATCTCGCTGCCGTCTTCGGCAAGATCGGAGGCGTTTTCGAGCAGATTGAGCATGCGCCGACCATCGCCATCAGCGGCGGCCATGAGAATCGTGAAACCTTCATCGCTCAGGGTCAGTTGGCGCTTGCCCAGCCCGCGCTCTTCGGTCAGGGCACGATTGACCAGTTTGCGCAGCGCTGCCTCGTCCAGGCTTTTGAGCACATAGACACGGGCCCGGGACAACAAGGCATTATTGAGTTCGAACGAAGGATTTTCGGTAGTGGCGCCGATAAAAATCAGCGTGCCATCTTCGACATAAGGCAGGAACGCATCCTGTTGCGACTTGTTGAAGCGGTGCACTTCGTCGACGAACAGAATCGTGCGTTTGCCATATTGCCCGGCCTGCTGCCTGGCGACTTCCACTGCCTGACGGATTTCCTTGACCCCCGCCAGAACGGCGGAAACAGTCTCGAAATGCGCGTCCGAAACCTTGGCCAGCAGCCTCGCCAGGGTGGTCTTGCCCACACCGGGCGGCCCCCAGAAAATCATCGAATGCAGCGCGCCCTGCTCCAGCGCCTCACGCAGAGGCTTGCCGTGGGCAAGCACGTGTTCCTGACCGACGTATTCATCCAGATTGGTAGCACGCAAACGTGCAGCCAGGGGCTGAGCTATCGGTTCGCGGCTGAACAGATCCATGATCAGGAATTAACCCTTTTACTCTTGAATGACATCAGCACCCTTGGGAATCTGGAACTGAAACTTGCTGGCCGCAACAGGCTCGTTGGCCTTGACGCCGGTGAACAGGATATTGGTGCGCTGGCCCACGCTGTCGATCAGTTGCATGTCGTTGATGATGCCGTTACGAAACGACAAACGCAGGCTGTCGAACAGGGTGTCCTTGGTCTTGGGCTTGAGCACGAAGTCGATCACGCCACCTGCCTCTTTCGCCGTGATATCGAAGCTTTCGCTGATCTTCGACACGTCACCGGACAGCAGCAACGCTGGGGTCTGGGTCAAGCGCTGATCGAGTTTCTTGATGGTGACCTGCTCCAGATCAGGGTCCCACAACGACACTTTCTTGCCGTCGGAAACCATCAACTGCTCCTGTGGCGCATCGGTGTGCCAGTTGAACAGGCCTGGACGCTGCAACGTCATTTCGCCCGTAGTCTCTTGCAATTGCGTGCCGCCACCGTCCAGCGTCAATTGCGAGAAGCGTGCGGTCAAGGTCTGGGATTTCTCCAGCAACTGGGTCAGGCGAGCCACGTCCTTGCTGTCGGCATGGGCGGACATCACGGAGAAGGTCAGTGCGGTGGCCAACAGCATGCGGATAAGACGCATGGGATTCCTCTTTGAAGTCGATGATGATGCGGCAGCGTGCCTGGCACGCTGCCGCCGCAGTTCGGGGTGATAAAAATCAGTCGCGCACCGGTCCTGGAGCCAGAACTTCACGCGAGCCGTTGGTATTCATGGAGGTCACGACGCCAGCCATTTCCATTGCTTCGATCATGCGCGCTGCGCGGTTGTAGCCGATCTTCAGCTTGCGCTGCACGGCGGAAATCGATGCACGACGGCTTTCGAGTACAAACTTGACCGCCTCATCGTAAAGCGCGTCGCTTTCGCTGTCTTCACTGCCTTCGCCGCCACCGCCATCAAAGCCGCTGCCGGGCTCTTCCACACCGGCGAGAATATCGTCGTTGTAGTCAGGCGAACCACGCAGTTTCCAGGCCTCTACCACGCGATGCACTTCCTCGTCGGAAACAAACGCGCCGTGTACGCGAATCGGCAGGCTGGTGCCCGGCGGCATGTACAGCATGTCGCCGTGGCCCAACAGTTGTTCGGCACCGCCCTGATCGATGATGGTCCGGGAATCGATCTTGCTCGACACCTGAAACGCCATGCGCGTCGGGATGTTGGCCTTGATCAGACCGGTAATCACATCCACCGAAGGACGCTGTGTCGCGAGGATCAGGTGGATACCTGCCGCACGAGCCTTCTGGGCGATACGGGCGATCAGCTCTTCGACCTTTTTGCCGACGATCATCATCATGTCGGCGAATTCGTCCACCACCACCACGATGGTTGGCAGCTTGCTCAGCAACGGCGCTTCGTCATGAATGCTTTCCCGCTTGTACAGCGGATCGGCAAGTGGCTCCCCGGCGTCCTGCGCATCCTTGACCTTCTGGTTGAAGCCCGAAAGGTTACGCACACCCATTTTCGCCATCAGCTTGTAACGGCGTTCCATCTCGGCAACGCTCCAGCGCAAGGCGTTGGCAGCGTCCTTCATGTCGGTAACGACCGGACACAACAGGTGCGGAATGCCCTCGTAGATGGACAGCTCAAGCATCTTCGGATCGATCATGATCAGCTTGGCGTCTTCCGGGCCGGACTTGAACAGGATCGACAGAATCATGGCGTTCACACCAACCGACTTACCAGAACCGGTCGTACCGGCCACCAGCAAGTGGGGCATCTTGGCCAGGTCGGTAATCACCGGCTTGCCGCCGATGTCGTGGCCCAGCGCCAGGGTGACAGGCGACTTGGCATTATCGTATTCAGGGGTCGACAGCACCTCGGAGAAGCGCACGATCTGGCGGTCTTCGTTGGGGATCTCGATACCGACAGTGGTCTTGCCCGGTATCACCTCAACCACACGCACGCTGGTAACCGCCAGTGAGCGGGCAAGGTCCTTGGCGAGGTTGGCAATGCGACTGACCTTGACGCCAGCGGCAGGCTGAATCTCGTAACGGGTAATGACCGGACCGGGATGGATGGAGTCAACCGAGACCTCGACACCAAATTCCTTGAGCTTGATTTCCAGCAGATGACCGACCGCCGCCAAGGACTCTGGCGAGTAGTTGAGCTGCTTCTTTTCTGCCGGATCAAGGATGGAGATGGGCGGCAAGGTGCCTTCGACTGCGCTGTCAACGAACAGCGGGGCCTGTTTTTCCTTCATGACCCGCTTGCTCGGTTCTGCAGGCTTTGAAGGGGCTGGCGCAATAACCGCAGGCACGTGTTTTTCGCGCTCGGTCATGTGTTTGCTCAGCGATACTTCGCGCTCCATCAGGCGCTCTTTGGCCTTGGCCTGCTCGCGACGGTCAGGTGCAACGGGCGCGACCACATCGTTGACGCGCATGTCGACCTCACGCAACTGCGCAACCATCTGCTTGCGCTCGGCACGGGCGGTCCACCAGCGGTTCGCCGCCCCCTGGAACAATTCGAACAGGTCAAGTGTGATCTTGCCGGTGACGTCCATGACCTTGAACCACGACAGGTCGGTAAACACTGTCAGACCGAATAGAAACAGGGCGATGAACAGCAAGGTGCTGCCCTGGATGTTCAGGGCTTTCTTGGCCAGATCGCCGAGCACTTCGCCCAACACACCGCCCGCCGAGCCTGGGAAGCCGGCCGAGAAGTGGAAATGAATGTGCGCCAGCGCCGCGCCCGCCAGTATCAGGAATACCAGCCCGATCAGACGCCAGGAGAAGAGCCAGCCGCTCCACTGCCAGGGTTCGTGACGATGACGAAACACCTGCCAGGCCTTGATTGCCAGCAGCAGCGGGAAGATATAGGCGAAATAGCCCAGGATCATGAACAGGATGTCGGCACAGAAGGCACCGGCACGCCCCGCAGCGTTCTGCACCTGCGCGGCGTTACTGCTGGTGTGGCTCCAGCCGGGATCACTCTGATCGTAGGTCAACAATGCCATTATCAGGTACAGGCACAGGGCGCCAAAGGCGATCAGGGCCCCTTCCTTGAGCCGGTAGTGCAATTGCTGCCGCCAAAGCGGAACAGCGCTGGGTGCTGGGGTGGATTTCTTCAAAACGCTTTAATTCCTGCGCTGTAGCGCGAACATCTCGTTGATTGACCAGAAACGGCTGTCGGACGGCGCTGAATGCTCCCGCATGAACAGGGATAGCAGACACCGGGAAGCCCGTTCGACAGACGTTTGAATGATAACGCCCAAAGCAGGCATTGTACGGCTTTACAGGCGCTTGGGTCTGTACGAAAACACGTCAGACCGACTTCAGACAGTTCCGCAATGCGGGACATGCTTTCATGTTCGCTGATGATGTTCAATTTGAGCATGCATTCCGTTTTGTGACAAAGGCTTATGACGTGTTTCTATCAACCGCCCACAACTTCAAGGGCTGCACCATCATCGCCGCGCCCTTGCCCTACCGTATGTGCCAGGTACGCGCCATAATGACAACCGCTTGTGACCACGCCTGCCGCACAGAGTTGCACTTACTGGCCGGTGCGCCCTCCCCTTCCGCAAAGTTGTGATGCCATGCTGACCTGGTTGAACCGCAATAGCCTGGATTTCCCGCCACTGGAAAAAGCCCTCCGCGAGCCTAACGGCTTGCTCGCCGCCGGTGGAGACCTGTCGGCCGATCGTCTGATCAATGCCTACCGGCACGGCTGCTTTCCATGGTTTCAGGACGGCCAGCCGATTCTCTGGTGGTCTCCCGATCCGCGTACCGTGCTGTTTCCCGAAGAGCTGCATGTTTCGCGCAGCCTCGGCAAAATGTTGCGCCAGTCTCGCTATCGAGTGACCTTCGATCAAGATTTCGCGAGCGTGATCAAGGCCTGCGCCGCGCCCCGCAGTTATGCCAATGAAACCTGGATTACCGGCTCGATGCAGGATGCCTATCTCGAGCTGCACCGACGCGGTCATGCGCACAGCGTCGAAGTCTGGGATCAGGATGAGCTGGTCGGCGGGCTGTATGGCCTGGCAATGGGCCAGTTGTTCTTCGGAGAGTCAATGTTCAGTCGTGCAGACAACGCTTCCAAAGTCGGATTCGCCACACTGGTGCAGCACCTGACTGACTGGGGTTTTGTATTGATCGATTGCCAGATGCCGACCCAACACCTTCACAGCTTCGGCGCACGCTCGATTCCCCGGCAGACTTTTGCCGACTATCTGTCTCGCCACCTTGATCAACCGACCGGTGCTGACTGGTCATCTAGGCGAGTTTGACAGGCTGGCATACACTCATGGGTAGGGATTTACCATTAGGCGACGACCATGACAGAGCTGGCGAGGCTGAAGTTTTATGCCACTCAACCGCACACCTGCAGTTACCTGCCTGAAGAGCAGGCGACTACCCTGTTTCTGGACCCCAGCCAGCCAATGGATGTGCAGGTCTACGCCGACCTGTCGGACATGGGCTTTCGCCGTAGCGGCGATCACCTTTACCGCCCCCACTGCCAGAACTGCAGCGCTTGCGTGCCCGCGCGCATTCCTGTGAACCTTTTCGCACCCGACAGGCAGCAAAAACGCATATTGAAACGTAATGCCGATATTCAGGTGCAAAGCGCCAGACCGGCCTTCACCGAGGAATATTTCGATCTTTATCAGCGCTACATAGAACAACGGCACGCTGACGGCGACATGTTTCCACCCAGCCGCGAACAGTTTTCGACATTTCTGGTTCGCGACCTGCCCTTTTCGCGTTTTTACGAATTCCGCGTCGATCAACGCCTGCTGGCGGTCGCGGTCACCGACCTTTTGCCCAACGGCCTTTCTGCGGTCTACACGTTCTACGAACCTGATGAAGAGCGCCGCAGTCTGGGCCGTTACGCGATTTTATGGCAGATCGCCGAAGCCGCCAGACTTCAACTGCAGGCGGTGTACCTGGGTTACTGGATCAAAAACTGCAAAAAGATGAATTACAAGACCCAATATCGGCCCATTGAGCTACTTACCAATCAAAGATGGGTCACTCTGTATTGAACCCCTTGGCTTAAACTGGTTTTTTCGGGCACAATGCACGCCGCTTTTGCCTGGCGCCACTTGCACCGGGCCACTCATTTGTATACCGAGGGCTTTACTGCATGTCGAAAGAAGACAGCTTCGAAATGGAAGGCACTGTCGTCGACACCCTGCCCAACACCATGTTCCGCGTGGAGTTGGAAAACGGGCACGTCGTAACCGCGCATATCTCCGGCAAGATGCGCAAGAATTACATCCGTATTCTGACCGGTGACAAAGTGCGTGTAGAACTGACGCCCTATGACCTGAGCAAAGGGCGCATCACCTACCGCGCTCGTTAAACAGGCATTGACGAAAACGCCCGGCATAAGCCGGGCGTTTTTGTTTGCCTGTTTCGTACAACCAGGTACCTCGGCCTGCCCCGCATCCATTCACGATGCGGAGCGAGGCTTCGGCGTCAGGCCATTTCTGCTGTGGTTTCGAAGTCGAAGGTAATCTCGCCATCCTTGATATCGATGTGAACCACACCGCCGTGTTCTGACAATTCGCCGAACAGGATCTCTTCGGCCAGCGGCCGCTTGATCTTGTCCTGAATCAGGCGAGCCATCGGTCTGGCACCCATCGCCGCATCGTAACCACCCTGCGCCAGCCAGCTTCTCGCCGCCTCGGACACTTCGAGCAGTACGCGCTTGTCTTCCAGCTGGGCCTGAAGCTCGGTAAGGAACTTGTCGACCACGCTCTTGATGACTTCGTGGCTGAGACGGCCAAACTGAATGATGGTGTCCAGACGGTTGCGGAACTCCGGCGTGAAGCTCTTCTTGATCACTTCCATCGCGTCAGACGAGTGGTCCTGATGGGTGAAACCGATCGAAGCACGCGCGGCGGACTCGGCCCCGGCATTGGTGGTCATGATCACGATCACGTTGCGGAAATCTGCCTTGCGCCCGTTGTTGTCGGTCAGCGTACCGTGGTCCATCACCTGCAAAAGCAGGTTGAAGACTTCCGGGTGAGCCTTTTCGATTTCATCGAGCAGCAGCACGCAATGCGGTTGACGAGTGATGGCTTCAGTCAACAGACCGCCCTGATCGAAACCGACGTAGCCCGGAGGCGCGCCGATCAGACGGGAAACGGTGTGCCGTTCCATGTACTCGGACATGTCGAAACGAATCAGCTCGACACCCAACGCCTTGGCCAACTGGCGAGCGGCTTCGGTCTTGCCGACACCGGTAGGGCCTGCGAACAGGAACGAACCGACCGGCTTGTCAGGCGACTTGAGGCCTGCACGCGAAAGCTTGATCGCCGTGGACAACGAGTCGATGGCTGCATCCTGACCAAACACGGTGAGCTTCAGATCGCGCTCCAGGTTACGCAGCAGCTCCTTGTCCGAACTGTTGACATGTTTTGGCGGAATACGCGCGATCTTGGCGACGATGTCTTCGACCTGAGGCACATCGATACGCTTGACGCGCTGCTCGACAGGCTGCAGACGCTGGTATGCACCGGCTTCATCAATGACATCGATAGCCTTGTCGGGCATATGGCGATCATTGATGTAGCGCGACGCAAGCTCAGCGGCGGCACGTAGCGCTTCGTCACTGTATTCGATGCTGTGATGCTGCTCGAAACGGCTTTTCAGGCCACGAAGGATGCCGATAGTGTCTTCGACCGAAGGCTCGGACACATCGACTTTCTGGAAGCGACGCGCCAAGGCGCGGTCTTTTTCGAAAATCCCGCGAAACTCCTGAAAGGTCGTAGAGCCGATGCAACGGATCTCGCCAGACGACAGCAACGGTTTTAGCAGGTTGGAGGCATCCATCACCCCGCCTGATGCCGCACCAGCACCAATGATGGTGTGGATCTCGTCAATGAACAGAATCGCCTGAGGACGCTTGCGCAGCTCATTGAGCAACGCTTTGAAACGCTTCTCGAAATCGCCGCGGTATTTGGTCCCGGCCAACAGGGCACCCAGATCAAGCGAGTAGACAACGCTGCTGGCGAGCAAATCAGGGACCTGATTGTCCACGATACGCTTGGCCAGGCCTTCGGCAATAGCCGTTTTACCAACCCCAGCCTCACCAACCAGCAACGGGTTGTTCTTGCGACGACGAGCCAGAATCTGAGCTACGCGCTCGACTTCGCTTTCGCGACCGACCAGCGGATCGATGCGCCCCTGGCGCGCCAATTCGTTCAGATTGCTGGCATAGGCATCCAGAGGATTGCCTGAGGAAGATGCTTCACCGCCCTCGTCGTCCTGCATATCCTGTTCACCTTCAGAAGAGTGTTCGCCATGCCCCGGAACCTTGGAGATACCGTGGGCGATATAGTTGACGACATCAATCCGGGCCACGCTCTGCTGCTTGAGCAGAAACACGGCCTGGCTTTCCTGCTCACTGAAAATTGCAACCAGCACGTTGGCGCCGGTTACTTCGCGCTTGCCGGAGCTCTGCACGTGGAAAACTGCCCGTTGCAGCACGCGCTGAAACCCGAGAGTCGGTTGTGTCTCGCGATCCTCGTCGTGGACGGGGATCAGCGGAGTGGTGGAGTCGATGAACTCCTGCAGATCATGCTTGAGTTTATCGAGGTTTGCGCCGCAGGCACGCAGAACAGTGGCTGCAGCCTCATTATCCAATAGAGCCAGCAGGAGGTGCTCGACCGTCATGAACTCATGACGCTTCGAACGTGCCTCCTTGAAGGCAAGATTGAGGGTGACTTCGAGCTCACGGTTTAACATAGCTTCACCTCATACCCAAGTGGTCGGCGTTTAACCGTCCTTCTCGATCTCACAGAGTAGCGGATGCTGGCTCTCCCTGGCGTATTGATTGACCTGCATTGCCTTGGTCTCGGCGATGTCGCGGGTAAACAATCCGCAGACTGCCCGTCCCTCTGTATGGACGGCCAGCATGACTTTGGTGGCCAGCTCACGATTCAGGTTAAAAAACACCTCGAGCACTTCTACGACGAAATCCATCGGGGTGTAGTCATCGTTGAATAAAACCACCTTGTACATCGGTGGCGCCTGCAGGGTCGGCTTGGCGTCCTGCACCGCGATGCCTGCCGCGTCGTCCTCGTGCGACTGCGGACTGTCCTGATTGAATGTTAGTCGAATCTTGCTAAATGCATGCATGGAAAGAAATGTTCGTTTGAGGGCGGATTGAGCTGTCAGTCGCAGTCTGGACGCTTTTCAAACAGACCGCCACATGACCTTGACTATCAGCTAAACGGTGTTACAAACAATAGAGCCCACATTGGGTAAAAAGGGTCCGCGCAGTCAACCAAAATTTTTGGGGAGGCGGATTGAAGTGGATGATACTCCTGACGGAGTCCTTTGCAGAGGGATATGGCGATGCTTAGCGGAAAAGTCAAGTGGTTCAACAATGCAAAAGGTTATGGATTCATAATCGAAGACGGCAAGCCGGATGACGACTTGTTCGCCCATTTTTCGACCATCCAGATGGAAGGTTACAAGACCCTCAAAGCCGGCCAGCCGGTCAGTTTTGAAATCATTCAGGGGCCAAAAGGGCTGCATGCCGTGAATATCGCGTCATTGCTGGCTAAACCAGGTGAGCCTGTGAAGGAAACCCATGCTGCGTCTGAGCATGAACCTGAACATGCACACGCTTGAAATGCTCCATGGAAACAGCCTGACAGCTGACCAATGGCCTTTCGAGCCAGCTAACTGAATAATCAGAAACACGCAATGAGCCTGTGCCGGACCTTGAGAAACCGCAGCTTTGGTAACTTGAACCGATGCGACTCCACAGGGTATCGAATTAGCGGTTATTGCACCGCGGATGCCCCTACTGCAATGCCGGGCGAGCTGCAAACGTCAATCCATGACAGAGCCACCAGCGCCCCACTCCTCCGCCAGATCCCGCCTCTTGACGCCTGATTGACACCTCGTAGACATCCCGGTCGTTCGACCAACGGCGGATGTTCATTATTCGATAGCACGCATAGCATTAATGCCTCGCGCCAATGGTTTGATATACTCGCGCCGTGACCGAAGAGTCATAAAGGCTGACCCGTCTGAAATCAGACCCTCAACCTTCCTATGCGTCGGGTCGCTACCTGGCCTGACAGCTTGACGCTCGACTGATGCACCCAACATCACCGCGAATGAACCTCGACCTGGGCCCATGGCCGAACCGTGGGCAAGAGTGCATACCCTGCGCGTATCGAGATTTTGTGCATGCTCAGCAAAACAGAGAGTTAATACGAATGTCCAACCGCTCGAAGATCATCTACACCTTCACCGACGAAGCTCCGGCCCTCGCCACCTATTCGCTGCTGCCTATTATCGAAGCTTTCACAGCCTCCTCCGATATCGACGTGGAAACGCGCGACATCTCCCTGGCGGGCCGTGTTCTTTCAAGCTTCCCGGAGTCGCTTGGCGCCGATCAACAAGTGCCGGATCATCTCGCCGAGCTGGGCAAACTGGCCACTACGCCAGAAGCCAACATCATCAAGCTGCCTAACATCAGCGCCTCGGTCCCTCAATTGAAGGCGACCATCAAGGAGCTTCAGGATCAGGGCTACAAGATTCCCGACTACCCTGAAAACCCTGCCACTGACGCGGAAAAAGAAACCCGCGCACGTTACGACAAGACCAAGGGCAGCGCCGTGAACCCGGTGCTGCGCGAAGGCAACTCCGATCGTCGCGCACCGTTGTCGGTCAAGAACTACGCTCGCAAGCACCCACACAAGATGGGCGCCTGGTCTGCCGACTCCAAGGCCCACGTTGCGCACATGAGCAACGGCGACTTCTACGGCAGCGAAAAAGCAGCCCAGATCGCAGCCGACAACACCGTTAAAATCGAACTGATCGCTCAGGACGGCACTACCACCGTTCTGAAGGAAAAAACCGCCGTCAAGGCTGGCGAAGTCGTTGACTGCTCGGTAATGAGCGCCAAAGCTCTGCGCAGCTTCATTGCCGCCGAGATTGAAGACGCCCGCAAGCAAGGCGTTCTGTTCTCGGTGCATCTGAAAGCCACCATGATGAAGATCTCCGACCCGATCATGTTCGGCCAGATCGTTGATGAGTTCTACAAGGATGCATTGACCAAGCACGCTGACACGCTGAAGCAGATCGGCTTCAGCCTGAACAACGGCATCGGTGACCTGTACGAGCGCATCACCAGCCTGCCTGCTGAAAAACAGGCCGAAATCAAGGCTGACATCGAAGCGGTCTACGCCACTCGCCCACAACTGGCGATGGTCAACTCCGACAAGGGCATCACCAACCTGCACGTGCCGAGCGACGTAATTGTCGACGCATCGATGCCAGCGATGATCCGTGACTCCGGCAAGATGTGGGGCACAGATGGTCAACTGCACGATGCCAAGGCAGTGATCCCGGATCGCTGCTACGCCACCATCTATCAAGCGGTCATCGAAGACTGCAAGAAAAATGGCGCATTCGACCCGACCACTATGGGCAGCGTACCGAACGTTGGCCTGATGGCTCAAAAAGCCGAAGAATATGGCTCCCACGACAAGACTTTCCACATCCAGACGAACGGCGTGGTTCGTGTAACCGACAGCCAGGGCAACCTGCTGATGGAACAGAACGTCGAAGCGGGCGATATCTGGCGCATGTGTCAGGCCAAGGACGCGCCGATCCAGGATTGGGTAAAACTGGCCGTCAACCGCGCTCGCGCCAGCAACACACCGGCTATCTTCTGGCTGGATTCGTCTCGCGCCCATGACAGCGTGATGATCGAGAAAGTCCGCAAGTACCTGGGCGACCACGACACGTCGGGCCTGGATATCCAGATCCTGTCACCTGTCGACGCGATGAAGCTGACCCTGGAACGCACTCGCGCCGGCAAAGACACGATCTCGGTAACGGGCAACGTGCTTCGCGATTACCTGACCGACCTGTTCCCGATTATGGAACTGGGCACAAGTGCGAAAATGCTGTCGATCGTTCCGCTGATGAACGGCGGCGGTCTGTTCGAAACCGGCGCTGGCGGTTCGGCTCCCAAGCATGTGCAGCAGTTTGTTGAAGAAAACTTCCTGCGCTGGGATTCGCTGGGCGAGTTTCTGGCTCTGGCGGCGTCCCTGGAACACTTGGGCAATGCCTACAACAACCCGAAAGCGCTGGTTCTGTCCAAGACCCTCGACCAGGCCACTGGCGAGTTCCTGGACCGCAACAAGTCGCCTTCGCGCAAGGTCGGCGGCATCGACAACCGCGGCAGCCATTTCTACCTGACCCTGTTCTGGGCTCAGGCACTGGCTGCTCAAAACGACGATGCAGACCTCAAGGCACAGTTCACGCCTTTGGCCAAAACCCTGACTGACAACGAAGAAAAAATCGTTGCCGAGCTGAACGCTGTTCAGGGCAAGCCGGTGGAAATTGGCGGCTACTACTTCCCTAACCCGGAAGTCACCAGCAAGGCCATGCGCCCAAGCACCACGCTCAACGCAGCTATCGATGCGTTGAAAGCGTAAGCGGCATGAGACCGGTGCGACGCATTACTGCGTCGCCCAGCCAAAAGCCCCGGCCCGCGTGTCGGGGCTTTTGCATTAAGGCCAAAGACAGACCGGCAGCCCACGTACTGAACATTCTTATCTGGCAGCAGAGGATCAATCCATGACCTGGCAAGCCCACGTTACCGTCGCCACCATCGTCGAAGATCAGGGACGCTTCCTGTTCGTCGAAGAAATGAAAGGCGGACGCGCCGTACTCAACCAACCCGCCGGGCACCTCGACCCGAACGAGAGCCTGCAACGTGCGGCAGTGCGGGAGACTCTTGAAGAAACCGGCTGGGATGTCGAACTGACCAGCGTGGTGGGCATTTACCTGTACACCGCGCCGAGCAACGGCGTGACCTACCAGCGGATATGTTTCGCCGCCAAGGCCATACGCCATAACCCTGAATATCAGCTGGACGAAGGCATCGTTGGCGCCGTCTGGCTGACTCGCGACGAACTGCTGGCCCAACAGGAACGCTGGCGCAGCGAGCTGGTACTGCGCTGCCTGGACGATTACCTCAATGCCGAACATTTCAGTCTCGACCTGCTGCGCGACAAGGCGTGAGACTCGACGCCCTCAGCCTGATAGAATCGCGTCCTTTTACAGGTCAGCCGTTGAATCCCCATGCGTGATCCAGCCCCCTCGAACTCAGAAATGAAGCGCGTCATAGTCGGCATGTCCGGCGGCGTGGACTCTTCCGTTTCCGCCGTACTGCTCATGGAGCAGGGTTATCAGGTGGAAGGCTTGTTCATGAAGAACTGGGAAGAAGACGACGGAACGGAATATTGCACCGCCCGCGAAGACCTGGCAGATGCCCAGGCCGTGTGTGACAAGATCGGCATCAAGCTGCACACGGCCAACTTCGCCGCCGAGTACTGGGACAATGTCTTCGAACATTTCCTTGAAGAGTACAAGGCCGGGCGCACCCCCAACCCGGACATCCTCTGCAACCGGGAAATCAAGTTCAAGGCGTTTCTCGACTATGCGCTGATGCTGGGTGCCGACCTCATCGCCACTGGTCACTACGTGCGCCGTCGCGATATCGATGGCCGCACCGAACTGCTCAAGGGCCTGGACCCGAACAAGGATCAGAGCTACTTCCTGCATGCCGTCGGTGGCGAACAGATCGCCCGGACGCTGTTTCCAGTGGGTGAGCTGGAAAAACCGGAAGTACGTGCCATTGCTGAAAAACACGGCTTGGCGACGGCCAAAAAGAAGGACTCCACCGGAATCTGCTTCATTGGCGAGCGCCGTTTCACCGACTTCCTGCGTCAGTACCTGCCCGCCCAGCCTGGAGAGATCAAGACCACCGAAGGCGAAGTCATCGGTCGCCACAGCGGCCTGATGTATCACACCATCGGCCAGCGCCAGGGCCTTGGGATCGGCGGTCTCAAGGACGCCAGCGATGATCCGTGGTACGTGCTGGTCAAGGATCTGGACAACAACGAACTGATTGTCGGCCAAGGCAACGACCACCCGTGGCTGTTTTCCCGCGCACTGGTGTCTTCGGAAATCTACTGGGTCAACCCGATTGATCTGAGCAGCCCGCGCAAACTCACGGCGAAAGTCCGTTACCGCCAGAGCGACCAGCCATGCACACTGGAAAAGACCGCCGACGGCTACCGAGCCACATTCGATGATCCACAACGGGCTGTCACACCCGGACAGTCCGTGGTGTTCTACGATGGCGAAATATGTCTGGGCGGCGGTGTGATCGAAATCGCCGAACCCTGGACCAGCAAGGACAAGCGTTGATGACCCCGATTCAGGAACAACTGATCGCTCTGGGTGGCGTATTTCAGGCCGCGGTACTGGTCGACCGGATCGCCAAGACCGGACAGGTCAGCGAAGCGGCGCTGAGCTGCATGCTCGGCAGCCTGCTGGTGGTTGACCCGAAGGATACGCTGGACGTCTACGGCGGCGATGACCTCAACCTGCACGAAGGCTATCGCGCCATGGCCAGCGCTCTTGAACGCGACCCTGCGACACTGCAGCGCGAACCGCTGCGTTACGCCCTGTCGATGCTCGGCCTGGAGCGACAGCTGGCCAAGCGCGACGACCTGCTCGAAATCATCGGCAGGCGCATCCCGGTGATTCAATCGCAGGTCGAACACTTCGGCATCGCTCACGAAAACGTGATCGCTGCGACCGGTGCCCTTTACGAAGATACCCTGAGCACCTTGCGCCAACGCATTCAGGTCCAGGGTGACATGCGCAACCTGCAGCAACCGAACAACGCATCAAAGATTCGCGCCATCCTGCTGGCAGGCATTCGCTCCGCGCGCCTGTGGCGACAAGTTGGCGGTCATCGCTGGCAACTTGTGTTCAGCCGTCGCAAGCTATTGAAAGAACTCTACCCATTGCTGCACGGCTGATCCGCCACGCACCAATGACCTTCACCACCACAGGCACGGCGCTGTCTACGCTGGTCGGCGGGCTCCGGTCCGAGTGACTTTTCATGTATGATATGCGCCCTTTTCGTTGCCCGACTGTCCGAGAGCATCCCATGCAGCTTTCTTCGCTCACTGCGGTTTCCCCTGTTGATGGCCGCTACGCCGGCAAAACCCAGGCCTTGCGCCCTATTTTCAGCGAATACGGCCTGATCCGTTTCCGTGTGATGGTTGAAGTTCGCTGGCTCCAGCGCCTCGCGGCTCACCCGCAAATTACCGAAGTCCCGGCTTTCTCCGCGCAAGCCAATGCCATTCTCAACACATTGGCTGAAGACTTTTCGGTGGAGCACGCCGAGCGCGTCAAGGAAATCGAGCGCACCACCAACCACGACGTCAAGGCTGTGGAATACCTGCTCAAGGAACAGGCTGCAAAACTGCCTGAGCTGGACAAGGTCAGCGAGTTCATCCACTTTGCCTGCACCAGCGAAGACATCAACAACCTGTCTCACGCACTGATGCTGCGTGAAGGCCGTGACACTGTAATGCTGCCGCTGATGCGCCAGATTGCCGATGCTATCCGTGAACTGGCGATCCGCTTCGCCGACGTGCCGATGCTCTCGCGTACCCACGGTCAGCCAGCGTCCCCGACCACGCTGGGCAAGGAATTGGCCAACGTGGTTTACCGTCTGGAACGCCAGATCGACCAGATCGCCGCAGTGCCCTTGCTGGGCAAGATCAACGGTGCGGTCGGCAACTACAATGCCCACCTCTCCGCCTATGCCGATATCGACTGGGAAGCCAACGCACGCGCGTTCATCGAAGACGAGCTGGGGCTGGGCTTCAACCCGTACACCACGCAAATCGAACCGCATGACTACATCGCCGAGCTGTTTGATGCGATTGCGCGTTTCAACACTATCCTGATCGACTTCGACCGCGATATCTGGGGCTATATATCCCTGGGCTACTTCAAGCAGCGCACTATTGCTGGCGAAATCGGCTCGTCGACCATGCCACACAAGGTCAACCCGATCGACTTCGAAAACTCCGAAGGCAATCTGGGCATCGCCAACGCGCTGTTCCAGCATCTGGCGAGCAAATTGCCTGTCTCTCGCTGGCAGCGTGACCTGACCGACTCCACCGTACTGCGCAACCTGGGCGTCGGCTTTGCCCATAGCGTTATTGCTTACGAAGCCAGCCTCAAAGGCATCAGCAAGCTGGAACTGAACGAGCAACGCATCGCTGCCGACCTGGACGCGTGCTGGGAAGTTCTGGCAGAGCCGATTCAGACCGTCATGCGCCGTTACAACATCGAAAACCCGTACGAAAAACTGAAAGAACTGACACGCGGCAAGGGCATCGGCCCGGAAGCGCTGCAGACTTTCATCGACGGTCTGGACATGCCTGCCGAAGCAAAGGCCGAGCTGAAGAAGCTCACGCCAGCCAACTACATCGGTAACGCAGCGGCTCAGGCCAAGCGCATCTGACACGCAAAAAAATTGCACACGCCCGGCTGTGCCGGGCGTTTTCATTTCAAGGGCTTACACATGAATCCTGATATTCCTCTGCAACTTCTGGGCGGCATCAGTGCACGCGTTTTTCTGCGTGACTACTGGCAGAAAAAACCGCTGCTGATTCGCCAGGCTCTGCCGGACTTTCAAAGCCCGATCGATGCGGACGAGCTGGCTGGCCTTGCTCTAGAGGAAGAAGTCGAGTCCCGCCTGGTCCTCGAACACGGCGAGCGTCCCTGGGAGCTGCGTCGCGGTCCCTTTGCGGAGGATGAATTCAGCAAGCTGCCCGAGCGCGACTGGACCCTGCTGGTGCAGGCCGTGGACCAGTTCGTTCCGGAAGTCAGTGAACTGCTGGAAAACTTCCGCTTCCTGCCAAGCTGGCGCATTGACGATGTAATGATCAGCTACGCCGCCCCAGGTGGCAGCGTCGGCCCGCATTTCGATAACTATGACGTGTTCCTGCTTCAGGGCCACGGCAAGCGTCACTGGCAGATCGGCCAAATGTGCGATGCAGAAAGCCCGCTGCTGCAGCATGCCGACCTGCGCATCCTTGCCGAATTCGAAAAAACCGAAGAGTGGACGCTGGAACCGGGCGACATGCTTTACCTGCCGCCACGTCTGGCTCACTGCGGCGTTGCCGTCGACGACTGCCTGACCTACTCGGTCGGTTTCCGCGCGCCAAGCGCTGCCGAGGTCCTGACTCATTTCACCGATTTCCTCAGCCAGTTCATCCCGGATGAAGAGCGCTACACCGACGCTGACGCGCAACCGGTCAGCGATCCGCATCAGATCCAGCACGATGCGCTGGACCGACTCAAAGCGCTGCTGACCGAACACATGAGTGACGAGCGCCTGCTGCTGACCTGGTTCGGCCAGTTCATGACCGAACCGCGCTACCCTGAACTGGTGACCGGCCCGGAACTGGAGGAAGACGACTTGCTCGACAGTCTCGAGCAGGGCGCGGTGCTGATTCGCAACCCGAGTGCAAGACTGGCCTGGTCTGAAGTCGACGACGATCTGCTACTGTTTGCCAGTGGTCAGAGCCGCCTGTTGCCGGGCAGTCTGCGCGAATTGCTTAAACTGATCTGTGCTGCCGACGCATTGCACAGTGAAAACCTCGGCCAATGGTTGGCCGATGACGATGGACGCAATCTGCTTTGCGAACTCGTAAAACAAGGAAGTCTGGGATTTGCCGATGAATAAAGTCACCGTAGCTGTCGCACAATGGCAGAAAAACAACGCCGACATCCGGCGCATACGCGATTCGGTATTCATCGCCGAGCAATCGGTGCCACCGGAGCTGGAGTGGGACGCTGAAGATGCGACTGCCGTGCATTTTCTCGCCTATGAAGGGGAATACGCAGTAGGCACCGCTCGCCTGCTGCCCGACGGTGAAATCGGTCGGCTGTCGGTTCTCAAGGACTGGCGCGGCATGAAAGTCGGTGAAGCGTTACTCGGTGCGGTGATCCACGAGGCCGAACAACGTGGACTGGAGCCGCTGAAGCTCAGCGCTCAAGTGCAGGCCGTCGAGTTTTACCAGCGCTTCGGGTTTGCCGTGGTCAGTGACGAGTTTCTCGAAGCCGGTTTACCGCACGTCGAGATGCGCCGCGAGACACCTGAAGCCTGATTATGTAGGCGCGTTTCAAAGCACTACATGATGATCGCCCTGCCCTTTTTCGCTAGACACTTTTCAGGTCGAGACGAAAAATGCCAGGGCGTTTTTGTGGCGGCCCATTCAGCTTGCCCGACTATAGCCGATACACTGGCAAACTCATGCTTTACGCGCTTATCGCGGAGAATGATCATGCCAGTCCGTAACCTGCTTAACGTGGTAATCACCTCAGTGCTGATCGCATTCAGCACTCAGGCCCTTTCAGCGACCGAAGTCGTTCCGCTCAATTACCGCACCAGTGCCGATCTGCTACCCGTAGCTAAATCCTTTCTAGGTACCGAAGGCTCCGTCAGCGCTTATGGCAATCAACTGATTGTCAATGCAGAGTCGCGCAAGATAGAAGAGCTTCGCAGCCTTATCGCGCAACTCGATACCGCGCCTAAACGCCTGCTAATCAGCGTCGACACCAGCGAAAACGCGGCGCGCAACAGCAGTGGCTCACGCGTCATAGAATACGGCACCACCAGCCGTGAGGGCGGCGTGCAGCAAGTGCAGACCAGCGAAGGTACGCCAGCACTTATCCAGATCGGCCAGAGCGTTCCGCTGACCTCCTCGTCCACGGACTCCTATGGCTACTCCCAAAGCAATACTGAATATCGCAATGTAACCCAGGGCTTTTACGTCACTGCCAGTGTGACCGGCGATACCGTTCACCTGAGCATCAGCACCAACCATGACCGCATGAGTCAGGAGCGCGCTGACGCCATAAAAGTGCAAAGTACCGATAGCCAGGTCAGCGGCCGGCTCGGAGAATGGATCACGCTGGCGAGCAATAGCGATCAATCGGTTGCCGATCAGCGTGGCCTTGCACAACGCTATTCAACCCAGGGTCGCGACGACATGATTTTGCGCGTAAAGGTCGAAACCCTCGAGTAGCCTGCGCTGGCGCGAAACCCAGCACCTACGGGCCTTTTAGTGACTCACCAGTCTGATTACGCAATCATGTAGTGAGACTGAAAAAGCACTACAAATTGTTTGACGACCCCGATACCCCGAGGCATGATTGCCTCGCTCCCGCTGATCGGAGGCTGCGCAAAAAGCCTTTGACTGTCGCTCTCCAAGCAGCGAGCAGCCATCTACAGTGCCTTCGATAAACGAGGCGTTTTGGCGGAGCAGGACTTCTAATCAAGACCTACTTCTCGGGGTTTACAAAATGGCACTGACACGCGAACAACAAATAGCCGCTCTCGAAAAAGACTGGGCCGAAAATCCGCGCTGGAAAAACGTGACCCGTACTTACTCCGCAGCCGATGTGGTCCGCTTGCGTGGCTCGGTTCAACCCGAACACACCTTTGCACGGCTGGGCGCTGACAAACTGTGGAATTTGGTGACCCAAGGCGCCAGGCCGTCTTTCCGGCCAGACAAGGACTTCGTCAACTGCATGGGCGCTCTGACCGGCGGTCAGGCCGTGCAGCAGGTCAAGGCCGGTATTCAGGCCATCTACCTTTCCGGCTGGCAGGTTGCTGCCGATAACAACTCTGCCGAATCGATGTACCCGGATCAGTCGCTGTACCCAGTCGACTCGGTGCCAACCGTGGTCAAGCGCATCAACAATTCGTTCCGCCGTGCCGATCAGATCCAGTGGAAAGCCGGCAAGGCTCCGGGTGACGAAGGTTATATCGACTATTTCGCGCCCATCGTGGCCGACGCAGAGGCCGGATTCGGCGGCGTGCTCAATGCGTACGAACTGATGAAAAGCATGATCGAGGCGGGGGCCGCCGGGGTGCATTTTGAAGATCAGTTGGCATCGGTGAAGAAATGCGGCCACATGGGCGGCAAAGTGCTGGTCCCGACTCAGGAAGCGGTTCAAAAACTGGTTGCTGCGCGCCTGGCCGCCGACGTGGCCGGTGTGCCGACGATCATTCTGGCCCGTACCGACGCCAACGCTGCCGACCTGCTGACTTCCGATTGCGACCCCTATGACAAGCCGTTCGTGACCGGCGAACGGACTCATGAGGGGTTCTACAAAGTACGTGCAGGTCTGGATCAGGCAATCTCACGCGGCCTCGCCTACGCGCCTTATGCCGACTTGATCTGGTGTGAAACCGCCAAGCCGGATCTGGACGAGGCACGCCGCTTCGCCGAAGCAATCAAGAAGGAGTACCCGGACCAGTTGCTTTCCTACAACTGCTCGCCGTCCTTCAACTGGAAGAAAAACCTCGACGACGCAACCATCGCCAAGTTTCAGCGCGAGCTTTCGGCAATGGGCTACAAGCACCAGTTCATCACCCTGGCAGGCATTCACAACATGTGGCACAGCATGTTCAACCTGGCGCACGACTACGCCCGCAACGACATGACTGCCTACGTGAAGCTACAGGAACAGGAATTCGCCGATGCTGCCAAGGGCTATACCTTCGTGGCCCACCAGCAGGAAGTGGGCACGGGGTATTTCGATGACATGACCACCGTGATTCAGGGCGGCGTATCGTCGGTAACCGCACTGACCGGCTCGACGGAAGAAGAGCAATTTCACTGAGACACCGCGCAACGCGTTGAAAACACAGACCGTCCGTAAGGGCGGTCTGTGTTTTGTATCAGATAGTGCCTGTATTGATTTCGGACAATGTGCAGCTCACGAACAGATGCTACAAAAACCGCACTTTATAAGCGGTGTCCTTCATAACTATGCTCCGAGTATCCTTTGGCGAACTATGCAGGTCCATTTAAATGATATTAATTATCATTCAAATTGCCTTTCGTTCCTTTTCGTCATCGAGAAACATAATTAGCCAAAACCTTGCTGACGCCCGGCTGGCATGCCTTACAGCCCTCATGAAGGACGGCAGGCGATTAATTTCGTAAATAAATTTCATGTAGAAAATTTACTTGCCAACTGTTTGCACATAAAATCAATCCGTTGACCGCACTGCGACATTTCGTCACTGCCTCGACTCTTTATCAAGCACAGAGACCTTTGCTCTCTAACAAGGACTGACAGCATGCCCGAATCGACAGGTCTGATTGCCCATAACTGGGGCTTCGCCATTTTCCTTTTGGGTGTTGTCGGCCTCTGCGCCTTCATGCTCGGCCTCTCCAGCCTGCTCGGAAGCAAGGCCTGGGGCCGCAGCAAGAACGAACCTTTCGAATCCGGCATGCTGCCTACCGGCAGTGCGCGTCTGCGTCTCTCCGCAAAATTCTATCTGGTCGCGATGCTCTTCGTGATCTTTGACATTGAAGCCCTCTTTCTCTTTGCCTGGTCTGTGTCCGTCCGCGAAAGCGGCTGGACCGGATTCGTCGAAGCTCTCGTTTTCATAGCAATTCTGTTGGCAGGTCTTGTCTACCTATGGCGGGTTGGCGCTCTTGACTGGGCTCCTGAAGGTCGCCGTAATCGGCAAGCGAAGCTGAAACAATGAGGCTTTGGCGATGCAATATAATCTCACAAGGATCGACCCGGACGCTCCTAACGAGCAGTACCCCATCGGCAAACGGGAAACCGTTTCCGATCCGTTAGAAGATCAAGTCCACAAAAACATCTACATGGGCAAGCTGGAAGACGTGCTGAATGGTGCGGTCAACTGGGGACGTAAAAACTCCCTGTGGCCCTACAATTTCGGCTTGTCGTGCTGCTATGTGGAAATGACCACCGCCTTCACGGCCCCTCACGATATCGCGCGCTTCGGTGCGGAAGTTATCCGGGCGTCGCCACGACAGGCGGATTTCATGGTCATTGCCGGTACCTGCTTCATCAAGATGGCACCGATCATCCAGCGTCTCTACGAGCAAATGCTCGAACCCAAGTGGGTCATTTCCATGGGTTCATGTGCCAACTCCGGTGGCATGTACGACATCTACTCAGTGGTCCAGGGGGTGGACAAATTCCTTCCCGTGGATGTCTACGTGCCCGGCTGCCCGCCCCGCCCCGAAGCATTTCTGCAAGGCTTGATGCTGTTGCAGGAATCCATCGGCAAGGAGCGTCGCCCTCTTTCCTGGGTCGTTGGCGATCAAGGCGTATACCGCGCCGAGATGCCTTCGCAAAAGGAACAGCGCCGCGAACAGCGTATTCAGGTAACCAACCTGCGCAGCCCCGACGAAGTCTGATACAGCCCGTTCTTCTTATAAAAAAGACAGGAACCGGGGTTGATTCTGTACGTTGACCGAAGTGATTGAGACCTATGACTGCAGACAACGCTCTGTACATCCCGCCTTACAAGGCTGACGACCAAGACGTCGTCGTTGAACTGAACAACCGTTTTGGTGCCGAGGCGTTCACTGCCCAGCCGACCCGTACCGGCATGCCGGTCCTGTGGGTCGAGCGCGCCCGGCTGTTTGAAATTCTGACGTTCCTGCGCAACGTGCCCAAGCCCTACTCCATGCTCTATGACCTGCATGGCGTGGACGAGCGTCTGCGCACCAACCGTCGCGGCCTGCCCGGTGCAGACTTCACCGTGTTCTATCACCTGCTGTCGATCGAGCGAAACAGCGACGTGATGATCAAGGTAGCGCTGTCCGAAAGCGACCTGAGTGTGCCCACCATTACCAGTATCTGGCCCAACGCCAACTGGTATGAGCGCGAAGTCTGGGACATGTTCGGCATCGACTTTCCGGGACACCCGCATCTAAGCCGCATCATGATGCCGCCAACCTGGGAAGGTCACCCGCTGCGCAAGGACTTCCCTGCCCGCGCGACGGAGTTTGACCCCTACAGCCTGACCCTCGCCAAACAGCAACTGGAAGAGGAAGCTGCACGTTTCCGTCCGGAAGACTGGGGCATGAAACGTTCTGGCGCGAACGAGGACTACATGTTCCTCAACCTCGGGCCGAACCACCCTTCCGCTCACGGTGCGTTCCGTATCATTCTGCAGCTGGATGGCGAAGAAATCGTCGACTGCGTTCCGGACATCGGCTACCACCACCGTGGTGCAGAAAAGATGGCCGAGCGCCAGTCCTGGCACAGCTTCATCCCGTACACCGACCGCATCGATTATCTCGGCGGGGTGATGAACAACCTGCCTTACGTACTCTCTGTCGAAAAACTGGCAGGCATCAAGGTACCGGAAAAGGTCGACGTCATCCGCATCATGATGGCCGAGTTCTTCCGTATCACCAGCCACCTGTTGTTCCTGGGTACCTACATCCAGGACGTGGGTGCCATGACGCCGGTGTTCTTCACGTTCACCGACCGCCAGAAAGCCTACACCGTGATCGAAGCCATTACCGGTTTCCGTCTGCATCCGGCCTGGTATCGTATCGGCGGGGTCGCCCACGACCTGCCTCGTGGCTGGGAAAAACTGGTCAAGGACTTCGTCGACTGGTTGCCCAAGCGCCTTGACGAATACACCAAGGCTGCCCTGCAGAACAGTATCCTCAAGGGTCGTACCGTGGGCGTTGCCGCCTACAACACCAAAGAGGCCCTGGAATGGGGCGTCACCGGTGCAGGCCTGCGCTCCACGGGCTGCGATTTCGACTTGCGCAAGGCACGCCCTTACTCCGGCTACGAGAACTTCGAGTTTGAAGTACCGCTGGCCGCGAACGGCGATGCCTACGACCGCTGCATGGTCCGCGTAGAAGAGATGCGCCAGAGCATCAAGATCATCGATCAGTGCATGCGCAACATGCCGGAAGGCCCGTACAAAGCGGATCATCCGCTGACCACGCCGCCACCGAAAGAGCGCACCCTGCAGCACATCGAAACCCTGATCACGCACTTCCTGCAGGTTTCGTGGGGCCCGGTCATGCCGGCCAACGAGTCCTTCCAGATGATCGAAGCGACCAAGGGTATCAACAGCTATTACCTGACGAGCGACGGCGGCACCATGAGCTACCGTACCCGGATCCGCACCCCGAGTTACCCGCACCTGCAGCAGATCCCTTCGGTGATCAAAGGCAGCATGGTCGCGGACTTGATCGCGTACCTGGGTAGTATCGATTTCGTTATGGCCGACGTGGACCGCTAAGCATGAATAGCCCGCTAATCCAGACTGACCGTTTCGCCCTGAGCGAAACCGAGCGCTCGGCCATCGAGCACGAGATGCATCACTACGAAGACCCGCGCGCGGCGTCCATCGAGGCCCTGAAGATCGTTCAGAAAGAGCGTGGCTGGGTGCCAGATGGCGCCATCTACGCAATCGGCGATTTACTGGGCATCCCCGCCAGCGACGTCGAAGGTGTTGCCACCTTTTACAGCCAGATCTTCCGCCAGCCGGTCGGACGCCACATAATTCGCGTCTGCAACAGCATGGTGTGCTTCATCGGCGGCCACGAAAACGTGGTCGACGAGATCAAGAGCTCACTGGGCATCGGCCTGGGTCAGACCACCGCTGACGGTCGCTTCACCTTGCTGCCGGTCTGCTGCCTCGGCAACTGTGACAAGGCGCCGGCCGTGATGGTCGACGACGACACTTTCGGCGATGTACAGCCTGCTGGCGTTGCCAAGATGCTGGAGGGTTACCTATGACCATCACTTCCTTCGGCCCTGCCAATCGCATTGCGCGCACGGCAGAAACCCATCCGCTGACCTGGCGTCTGCGCGACGACGGCGAGCCGGTCTGGCTCGACGAGTATCAGGCCAAAGACGGTTATGCAGCAGCGCGCAAGGCGCTGACGCAACAGTCGCCTGACGATATCGTCCAGTCGGTCAAGGACTCGGGCCTCAAGGGCCGCGGTGGCGCAGGCTTCCCCACCGGTGTGAAATGGGGCCTGATGCCCAAAGACGAATCCATGAACATCCGCTACCTGCTGTGCAACGCGGACGAGATGGAGCCCAACACCTGGAAAGACCGCATGCTGATGGAGCAACTGCCCCATCTGCTGGTCGAGGGCATGCTGATCAGTGCCCGCGCGCTGAAAGCCTATCGCGGCTATATCTTCCTGCGCGGCGAATACGTCACTGCGGCCAAGCACCTCAATCGCGCAGTGGCGGAAGCCAAGGCCGCCGGTTTGCTGGGCAAGAACATTCTCGGCACCGGGTTCGACTTCGAACTGTTCGTGCACACCGGTGCCGGTCGCTACATTTGCGGTGAAGAAACCGCACTGATCAACTCGCTGGAAGGCCGCCGCGCCAACCCGCGCTCCAAGCCGCCCTTCCCTGCTGCCGTAGGCGTCTGGGGCAAGCCGACCTGCGTAAACAACGTCGAAACCCTGTGCAACGTCCCCGCCATCGTCAACAACGGCAACGACTGGTACAAGTCGCTGGCCCGCGAAGGCAGTGAGGACCACGGCACCAAACTGATGGGTTTCTCCGGCAAGGTCAAAAACCCCGGTTTGTGGGAACTGCCCTTCGGCGTACAGGCTCGCGAACTTTTCGAAGACTACGCCGGCGGCATGCGTGATGGCTTCAAGCTCAAGTGCTGGCAACCCGGTGGCGCCGGTACCGGATTCCTGCTCCCGGAGCATCTGGACGCCCAGATGTACGCAGGCGGTATTGCCAAGGTCGGCACCCGGATGGGCACCGGTCTGGCGATGGCCGTCGACGATTCGATCAACATGGTCTCGCTGCTGCGCAACATGGAAGAGTTCTTCGCTCAGGAGTCCTGCGGTTTCTGCACCCCATGCCGCGACGGTTTGCCATGGAGCGTGAAAATGCTTCGCGCCATCGAGAAGGGTCAGGGGCAGCCGGGGGATATCGAAACCCTGCTGGGTCTGGTCAATTTCCTCGGCCCAGGCAAGACCTTCTGCGCTCATGCACCGGGCGCTGTTGAACCGCTGGGCAGCGCGATCAAGTATTTCCGTTCGGAGTTCGAAGCCGGTATTGCGCCGGCCAGCGCAACCACGCTCGTCCCGGGCAAAAGTCCGACCGTGGTCGGCGCATAACAAGACACAACGGCCGGCGGCTGTTCGGGCTGCCGTCCTCGTACCTGCTGACGCCCTCCGGGCTGAACGATACGGGTACTACCGAGATTCCATTAGCCACGCCCGCTGACAACGGGCCAACGAAGACCTTTGAACCATGGCTACTATTCACGTAGACGGCAAAGCGCTCGAAGTCGATGGTGCAGACAACCTGTTACAGGCATGTCTGTCGCTGGGCCTCGATATCCCTTATTTCTGCTGGCACCCTGCCCTTGGCAGCGTTGGCGCCTGTCGCCAGTGCGCGGTCAAGCAGTACACGGACGAGAACGACACACGCGGTCGTATCGTCATGTCCTGCATGACGCCAGCCACCGACAACACCTGGATCTCCATCGAAGACGATGAGTCCAAGGCCTTCCGGGCCAGTGTCGTCGAATGGCTGATGACCAACCACCCGCATGACTGCCCGGTCTGCGAGGAAGGTGGTCACTGCCACCTGCAGGACATGACGGTGATGACCGGCCACAACGAGCGCCGTTATCGCTTCACCAAGCGTACCCACCAGAATCAGGAGCTGGGGCCGTTCATCGCGCATGAGATGAACCGCTGCATCGCCTGTTATCGGTGCGTACGCTTCTATAAAGACTACGCAGGCGGCACTGACCTGGGCGTTTACGGCGCTCACGACAATGTTTACTTCGGTCGCGTTGAAGACGGCACGCTGGAAAGCGAGTTCTCCGGCAACCTCACCGAGGTCTGTCCGACCGGTGTGTTCACCGACAAAACCCACTCCGAGCGCTACAACCGCAAGTGGGACATGCAGTTCTCGCCAAGCATCTGCCACGGTTGCTCCAGCGGCTGCAACATCAGCCCGGGTGAGCGTTACGGTGAATTGCGCCGTATCGAAAACCGCTACAACGGTTCGGTCAACCAGTACTTTCTCTGCGACCGCGGCCGTTTCGGCTATGGCTACGTCAACCGCACAGACCGTCCACGTCAGCCGCTGCTCGCTGAAGGCCAGGTCAAACTGAGCCTTGACCAAGCACTGGACAAGGCGGCGGATCTGCTGCGCGGCCGTAACATCGTTGGTATCGGCTCTCCTCGCGCCAGCCTTGAAAGCAACTACGCACTGCGTGAGCTGGTGGGCGCCGAGCATTTCTACAGCGGTATCGAAGCCGGTGAGCTGGAGCGTATCAGGCTGATCCTCAAGGTCCTGAACGACAGTCCGCTGCCGATCCCGACCCTGCGTGACATCGAAGATCACGATGCCATTTTCGTGCTCGGCGAAGACCTGACCCAGACAGCTGCACGTATGGCTCTGGGCCTGCGTCAGGCCGTCAAGGGCAAGGCTGAAGACATGGCTGCGGCGATGAAAGTCCAGCCGTGGCTCGACGCTGCCGTGAAGAACATTGGCCAGCACGAACTTAACCCGCTGTTCATTGCCAGCCTCGCCGAGACCCGTCTCGACGATGTCGCAGAAGAATGCGTGCACGCTGCACCTGACGACCTGGCTCGCATCGGTTTCGCCGTTGCCCATGCACTGGACGCCAGCGCCCCGGCCGTAGAAGGTCTGGACAGCGAGGCGCTGGAACTGGCGCAACGTATTGCCGATGCCCTGCTCGCGGCCAAACGTCCGCTGATCATTTCCGGTAGCTCGCTGGGCTCGACAGCGCTGATCGAGGCGGCGGCAAACATTGCCAAGGCCTTGAAGCTGCGTGACAAGCAAGGCTCTATCAGCCTGATCGTGCCGGAAGCCAACAGCATGGGTCTGGCGATGTTTGGTGGCGATTCTGTCGATGCCGCCCTGCAAGCAGTGATTTCCGGTCAGGCCGACGCCATCGTGGTACTGGAAAACGATCTGTATCGCCGTGTAGACGCCAAAATCGTCGACGCTGCGCTGAGCGCGGCCAAAGTCGTGATCGTCGCCGACCACCAGAAAACCCCGACCAGTGATCGTGCGCATCTGGTCATGCCAGCTGCCAGCTTCGCGGAAGGCGACGGCACGCTGGTCAGCCAGGAAGGCCGCGCCCAGCGCTTCTTCCAGGTGTTCGATCCGACCTACCTGGATGCCAGCATTCTGGTTCACGAAGGCTGGCGCTGGCTGCATGCCCTGCGCGCCACCTTGTTGAACAAGCCGGTCGACTGGACGCAACTCGATCACGTCACCGAAGCCTGCGCCAGCAGCACCCCGCAACTGGCGGGTATCGTCAACGCTGCGCCGTCTGCCTCGTTCCGGATCAAGGGCCTTAAACTGGCTCGTGAACCACTGCGCTACAGTGGTCGCACGGCGATGCGCGCCAACATCAGCGTGCATGAGCCGCGCACCTCGCAAGACATCGATACAGCGTTCTCCTTCTCCATGGAAGGTTATTCAGGTTCCGCCGAACCTCGTCAGCAAGTGCCGTTCGCCTGGTCTCCGGGTTGGAACTCGCCGCAGGCCTGGAACAAATTCCAGGACGAAGTCGGCGGTCACTTGCGCGCCGGCGACCCGGGCACTCGCCTGATCGAAAGCCAGGGCGATGGTCTGTCGTGGTTCTCCAGCGTGCCACGTGCGTTCTCTCCAGAGCGCGGCACCTGGCAGGTCGTGCCGTTCTTCCACCTGTTTGGCAGCGACGAAACCTCGTCTCTGGCCGCGCCGGTTCAGGAACGCATCCCGCAGGCCTATGTCGCAGTGGCCAAGTCCGAAGCCGATCGTCTCGGCGTCAACGACGGTGCCCTGCTCTCCTTGAGCATCGGCGGTGAAACGCTGACCTTGCCGTTGCGCATCAGCGAAGAACTGGGCGCGGGCCTTGTGGCATTGCCGGCAGGACTGCCTGGCATTCCGCCAGCACTCTTCGGCAAATCCGTTGACGGTCTGCAGGAGGCAGCGCAATGACCTGGTTTACCCCTGATGTGATCGACGCAATCATTGCAGTGGTCAAGGCCATCGTGGTGTTGCTGGCGGTCGTGGTTTGTGGTGCCCTGCTGAGCTTCATCGAACGTCGTCTGCTGGGCTGGTGGCAGGACCGTTATGGTCCGAACCGTGTGGGTCCGTTCGGCATGTTCCAGATCGCAGCCGACATGCTGAAGATGTTCTTCAAGGAAGACTGGACCCCACCGTTCGCCGACAAGGTGATCTTCACCCTGGCGCCGGTGGTTGCCATGAGTGCCCTGCTGATCGCCTTTGCGGTCATCCCGATCACCCCGACCTGGGGCGTCGCGGATCTGAACATCGGTCTGTTGTTCTTCTTCGCCATGGCCGGTCTGTCCGTGTATGCGGTGCTGTTCGCCGGCTGGTCGAGCAACAACAAGTTCGCCCTGCTGGGCAGCCTGCGTGCTTCGGCACAAACCGTGTCCTACGAAGTGTTCATGGGCCTTGCGCTGATGGGCATCGTGGTTCAGGTCGGCTCGTTCAATATGCGCGACATTGTTGAATATCAGGCGCAGAACCTGTGGTTCATCATTCCGCAGTTCTTCGGCTTCTGTACGTTCTTCATCGCTGGCGTCGCGGTCACTCACCGCCACCCGTTCGACCAACCGGAAGCCGAGCAGGAACTGGCTGACGGCTACCACATTGAATATGCCGGCATGAAATGGGGCATGTTCTTCGTGGGCGAATACATCGGGATCATCTTGATCTCGGCGCTGCTGGTGACGCTGTTCTTCGGTGGCTGGCACGGCCCGTTCGACATTCTGCCATCGCTGGCATTCTTCTGGTTCGCCTTGAAAACCGCGTTTTTCATCATGCTGTTCATCCTGCTGCGCGCCTCCATCCCGCGCCCGCGTTATGACCAGGTCATGGATTTCAGCTGGAAGTTCTGTCTGCCGCTGACCCTGATCAATTTGCTGGTGACTGCTGCGATTGTGTTGTTGAACACACCGGCAGGCTCGGTTCAGTGAGGATTTGACCCATGTTCAAATATATTGGTGACATCGTTAAGGGTACAGGTACCCAGTTGCGCAGCCTGGTCATGGTCTTCGGCCACGGCTTCCGCAAACGCGACACCCTGCAATACCCCGAAGAGCAGGTATATCTGCCGCCCCGCTACCGTGGCCGTATCGTTCTGACCCGCGACCCTGACGGCGAAGAGCGCTGCGTAGCCTGCAACCTGTGTGCAGTGGCATGCCCGGTCGGCTGTATTTCGCTGCAGAAGGCCGAGACAGAAGACGGACGCTGGTACCCGGACTTTTTCCGCATCAACTTCTCGCGCTGCATTTTCTGCGGCCTGTGTGAAGAAGCGTGTCCGACTACCGCAATCCAGCTTACGCCGGACTTCGAGATGGCCGACTTCAAGCGTCAGGATCTGGTGTACGAGAAGGAAGATCTGCTGATCTCCGGTCCCGGCAAGAACCCTGACTACAACTTCTATCGCGTTGCCGGTATGGCCATCGGCGGCAAGCCCAAGGGCTCCGCACAGAATGAAGCCGAGCCGATCAACGTCAAGAGCTTGCTGCCTTAAGGAAGTAAAGATGGAATTCGCTTTCTACTTCGCATCCGGTATCGCTGTTGTGTCCACCCTGCGGGTGATCACCAACACGAATCCGGTGCATGCCCTGCTCTACCTGATCATCTCGCTGATCGCTGTGGCCATGACTTTTTTCAGCCTCGGTGCGCCGTTTGCCGGTGTGCTGGAAGTCATTGCCTATGCGGGCGCGATCATGGTCCTGTTCGTGTTTGTGGTGATGATGCTGAACCTCGGCCCAGCCTCGGTTCAGCAGGAACGTGCATGGTTCAAACCCGGCATCTGGATTGGTCCGGTTATTCTCGGCACGCTGTTGCTGGCCGAGTTGCTGTACGTACTGTTCGCCAATCAGACTGGCGCTGCAATCGGTCACACCACAGTCGACGCCAAGGCGGTCGGCATCAGCCTGTTCGGGCCTTATCTGCTGGTGGTGGAACTTGCCTCGATGCTGCTGCTTGCTGCAGCCGTCACGGCATTCCATCTGGGCCGCAACGAGGCCAAGGAGCCAAGCCAATGAATGCTATCCCTCTTGAGCACGGTCTGGCGGTCGCCGGGGTCCTGTTCTGCCTGGGTCTGGTCGGCCTGATGGTGCGCCGTAACATTCTCTTCGTGTTGATGAGCCTGGAAATAATGATGAACGCCTCTGCACTGGCGTTCGTAGTGGCCGGCAGTCGTTGGGCGCAACCGGATGGGCAGGTCATGTTCATCCTGGTGATCAGCCTTGCGGCAGCCGAGGCCAGTATCGGCCTGGCGATACTGATGCAACTGTATCGCCGCTTCCACACTCTCGATATCGATGCTGCCAGCGAGATGCGCGGATGAATCTTCTCTTTCTGACTTTCGTATTTCCCCTCATCGGTTTTCTGCTGCTGTCGTTCTCTCGTGGGCGCATATCGGAAAACCTTGCGGCGCTCATTGGCGTCGGCTCTATCGGCCTTTCAGCCATCGTCACGGCCTGGGTCATCTGGCAATTCAATGTCGCACCGCCGGAAGGTGGTCACTACACCCAGGTGCTGTGGCGCTGGATGGACGTTGATGGCTTCCAGCCCAACTTCGCGCTGTATCTGGACGGTCTGTCCGTCACGATGCTGGGCGTCGTGGTTGGCGTCGGCTTCCTGATCCACCTGTTTGCGTCCTGGTACATGCGCGGTGAAGCGGGCTACTCGCGCTTCTTCTCCTACACCAATCTGTTCATTGCCAGCATGCTGTTCCTGATCCTGGGCGACAACCTGCTGTTCATCTACTTCGGTTGGGAAGGCGTGGGCCTGTGCAGCTACCTGTTGATCGGTTTCTATTACAGCAACCGCAATAACGGAAATGCAGCGCTCAAAGCGTTCATCGTCACCCGTATCGGTGACGTATTCATGGCCATCGGCCTGTTCATCCTGTTCCAGCAATTGGGCACGCTCAATGTGCAGGAACTGCTGGTCCGGGCGCCGGAACACTTCAAGGTCGGCGATTTCTGGATCGTTCTGGCAACCTTGATGCTGCTGGGTGGTGCGGTCGGTAAATCTGCCCAACTGCCACTGCAGACTTGGTTGGCTGACGCGATGGCCGGTCCTACTCCGGTTTCGGCGCTGATCCACGCAGCGACCATGGTTACCGCGGGCGTCTACCTGATCGCGCGTACTCATGGCCTGTTCGCACTGGCACCGGACATACTGCATCTGGTCGGCATTGTAGGCGGCGTCACGCTGGTTCTGGCGGGTTTCGCCGCACTGGTGCAGACCGACATCAAGCGTATCCTCGCCTACTCGACCATGAGCCAGATCGGTTACATGTTCCTGGCACTGGGTGTTGGCGCCTGGGAAGGCGCGATCTTCCACCTGATGACCCACGCCTTCTTCAAAGCGCTGCTGTTCCTTGCTTCCGGCGCGGTGATCGTTGCCTGCCACCACGAGCAGAACATCTTCAAGATGGGCGGCCTGTGGAAGAAACTGCCATTGGCCTACGCCAGCTTCATCGTCGGCGGTGCAGCACTGGCTGCCCTGCCGCTGTTGACGGCAGGCTTCTACTCCAAGGACGAAATTCTCTGGGAAGCATTCGCCAGCGGTAACAATGGCCTGTTGTATGCCGGTCTGGTTGGCGCGTTCATGACGTCGCTGTACACCTTCCGTCTGATCTTCATCGCGTTCCACGGTGAAGCCAAGACCGAAGCACACGCAGGTCACGGTATTGCTCACTGGTTGCCGCTGTCGGTACTGATCGTGCTGTCGACGTTCATTGGCGCGCTGATCACCCCGCCACTGGCAGGTGTTCTACCGCAGAGCGTTGGCCACGCCGGTGGCGAAGCCAAACACAGCCTGGAAATCGCCTCTGGCGCCATCGCCCTGGCCGGTATCCTGCTGGCAGCGCTGCTGTTTCTCGGCAAGCGCCGCCTGGCAACGGCAATCGCCAACAGTGGTCCGGGCCGCTTCCTGTCGGCCTGGTGGTTCGCTGCCTGGGGCTTCGACTGGATCTACGACAAGCTGTTCGTCAAACCTTATCTGGCGATCAGTCATGTGCTGCGTAGCGATCCGTTCGACCGCACCATCGGCTTGATCCCACGTCTGGTCAAAGGCGGTCATAACACTATGAGCCGTACCGAGACCGGCCAGCTGCGTTGGTATGCTGCCTCGATCGCCGTGGGTGCCGTTCTGGTACTTGGTGCCGTCGTTCTGGTTGCGGTCTGACATGAACCTTGCGAATTTGCGAAAGGAATTGAGCCCGTCATGATTCTGCCTTGGCTAATCCTGATCCCCTTTATCGGCGGCCTGCTGTGCTGGCTGGGTGAGCGCTTCGGCTCTACCCTGCCGCGCTGGATCGCGCTGCTGACAATGACCCTCGAACTGGTTCTCGGCCTCTGGCTGTGGGCTAGCGGCAATTTCGGCTACGCGCCGGTGCCTGGCGCCGACCCGACCTGGACCCTGGAATTCCACCACCCGTGGATCACTCGCTTCGGCATCGACGTGCATCTGGCACTCGATGGTCTGTCGCTGCTGATGATCCTGCTGACCGGCCTTCTGGGTGTGCTGTCGGTGCTGTGCTCGTGGAAGGAAATCCAGCGCAAGGTCGGTTTCTTCCACCTTAACCTGATGTGGATCCTGGGCGGTGTCGTCGGCGTGTTCCTGGCCATCGACCTGTTCATGTTCTTCTTCTTCTGGGAAATGATGCTGGTGCCGATGTATTTCCTCATCGCGCTCTGGGGTCACAGTTCTTCGGATGGGAAGAAAACCCGTATCTACGCAGCCACCAAGTTCTTCATCTTCACTCAGGCCAGCGGCCTGATCATGCTGGTGGCGATCTTGGGGCTGGTGCTGGTGCACTTCAATCAGACAGGCGTGATCACCTTTGCCTACGCTGACCTGCTGAAGACCAAACTGGCACCGGGTACCGAATACATCCTGATGCTGGGCTTCTTCATTGCCTTTGCCGTGAAGCTGCCGGTGGTGCCGTTGCACTCCTGGCTGCCGGATGCGCATGCCCAGGCACCGACTGCCGGTTCGGTCGACCTGGCAGGTATCCTGCTGAAGACCGCTGCCTACGGCCTGTTGCGCTTTGCCCTGCCACTGTTCCCCAACGCATCGGCCGAGTTCGCACCCATTGCAATGACGCTGGGGCTGGTCGGTATTTTCTACGGTGCATTCCTCGCGTTTGCCCAGACCGATATCAAGCGCCTGATTGCGTTCTCCAGCGTTTCGCACATGGGCTTTGTACTGATCGGTATCTACTCCGGCAGCCAGCAAGCGCTGCAAGGCGTACTGATCCAGATGATTGCCCACGGCCTGTCGGCTGCGGCACTGTTCATTCTCAGTGGTCAGCTGTACGAGCGCCTGCATACTCGTGACATGCGCGAGATGGGCGGCCTGTGGTCGCGTATCGCCTACATCCCGGCCATCAGCCTGTTCTTTGCTGCCGCCTCTCTGGGTCTGCCGGGCACCGGCAACTTCGTCGGCGAGTTCCTGATTCTGCTGGGCAGCTTCGCCAGCTCACCATGGATCACGGCGATCGCCACCTCCGGTCTTGTATTTGGTTCTGTCTACTCGCTGATCATGATCCACCGCGCCTACTTCGGCCCGTCGAAGTCCGACGAGGTTCTGAAGGGCATGGACGGACGTGAAATGATCATGGTGCTGGGCCTTGCGGTGTTGCTGGTCGTGCTCGGGGTTTTCCCGCAGCCGTTCCTCGACACATCGGCAGCGACCATGCACGGCGTGCAGCAATGGCTAGGCACTGCCTTCACTCAACTCGCTTCGGCCCGGTAAGAGCGCTATGGACCTGACGATTCAACACTTTATTGCGCTTGCGCCACTGCTGATCACCAGCCTCACCGTTGTAGTGGTGATGCTGGCGATCGCATGGCGCCGCAATCACTCGCAAACGTTCCTGCTTTCAGTAGCAGGTCTCAACCTGGCCCTGCTGTCGATCTATCCGGCACTGAAAGTTGCCCCACTGGTCGTGACACCACTGCTACACATCGATAACTTTGCCTGCCTGTACATGGCAATCATCCTTGCCTCTACCCTGGCCTGTGTGACCATGGCACACGCCTATCTGGGTGACGGCAAGGCAGGTTATCCAGGCAATCGTGAAGAGCTTTATCTGCTGATCCTGCTGGCAGCGGCCGGTGGGCTGGTGCTGGTCAGCGCTCAACACCTGGCCGGGCTGTTCATTGGTCTGGAGCTGCTCTCGGTGCCGGTCTACGGTCTGGTGGCGTATGCCTTCTTCAACAAGCGTTCGCTGGAAGGCGGCATCAAGTACATGGTGCTATCGGCTGCAGGTTCAGCGTTCCTGCTCTTCGGCATGGCGCTGCTGTACGCAGAAGCTGGCTCGCTGAGCTTCGAAGGTATTGGCAAAGCCATTGCCGCGACAGGGATGCCAAGCCCGATTGCCAGCCTGGGTCTGGGTATGATGGTTGTAGGGCTTGCATTCAAACTGTCGCTGGTACCTTTCCACCTGTGGACCCCGGACGTTTACGAAGGCGCTCCTGCGCCGGTAGCGGCCTTCCTGGCTACGGCCAGCAAGGTGGCAGTGTTTGCCGTGCTGGTGCGTCTGTTCCAGATTTCACCGGCAGCCAGCAGTGGCGTCCTGCATGACGTGCTGGCAGTCATCGCCGTAGCGTCGATCCTGGTCGGCAACCTGCTTGCGCTGACTCAGACCAACCTCAAGCGTCTGCTGGGCTACTCCTCCATCGCCCACTTCGGTTACCTGATGATTGCGCTGGTGGCCAGCAAAGGCATGGCGGTCGAGGCGATTGGTGTCTATCTGGCAACTTACGTGCTGACCTCGCTGGGCAGCTTCGGCGTGATCACCATGATGTCTTCGCCTTACAGCGGACGTGATGCCGATGCGATGTTCGAATACCGCGGGCTGTTCTGGCGTCGTCCGTACCTGACGGCAGTCATGACCCTGATGATGCTCTCGCTGGCAGGTATCCCGCTTACCGCAGGCTTCATCGGCAAGTTCTACATCATTGCCACCGGTGTCGAGTCGCAACTGTGGTGGCTTATCGGAGCACTGGTGATCGGTAGCGCCATTGGCGTGTTCTATTACCTGAGAGTGATGGTCACCATGTATCTGGTCGACAACAAGCTTCCACGCCACGACGCAGCGATCAACTGGGCGCAGCGCACTGGCGGCGTAATGTTGCTGGCCGTCGCGATCCTGACCTTCGTGCTGGGCGTGTACCCGCAACCGCTGCTCGATCTGGTGGTCAATGCCGGTCTGCACGTAGCAGGCTGATCATCTGCAAACAAAAAACCCTGCTATCGAGCAGGGTTTTTTTTGCCTTCGGAAACGGCTGAAATGGTTACCCGTCGACGCTTTTCGCGGCCCGCACAGCGCCTGGCGATATGCCCACCGTTCTTTTGAATGCGCGACTGAAGGCCGCCAATGAACCGTACCCCAGCTGATTGGCAACGGTCTCCACCGAATGCTGCTCGCGGCTCAGGCTGTGCAATGCCAGGCGCATTCTCAGCTCCGTCAGGTACTGCAATGGCGGCTTACCCGTTGCTTCGAGAAAGCGCTGTGCGAACACTGATCGAGAATGCCGGGCCTCATGGGCAAGCGTAGCTACCGTCCAGCGTCTGCCTGGATGCTGGTGCATCATAACGATGGCTCGACTCAGCCGAGGGTCTTGCAAAGCACCGAGCCAGCCCGTGGCATTCCCACAGCCGCCTGCAACCCAGCCACGCACCAGCAGCGCGGCCACGACTTCAGCAAGACGTGCCAGAATGCCTGCGTGCCCAGCCTGTAGCATCAAGGCTTCACGCTCCATTGCCTCGAGCATGGGCCGCAGCTCGGGACACGTCTCCAGCAGAGTGCTGACCTGCATAACATCCGGCATGGCGGCAACAAGCGGCTGCATGCCGCCCAGCTCCAACTCCATGCAACAGCTAAAGATAATCGCCTGATCAACAGCTGCGCCCTCCCCGGCATCTGCCCGATCTTGAACGCCATCGCTGATGCCGGTAGACGGATCAAACCGCTGTACATCGCTTGCAGACGTGCTTTCGATCGTCAACATAGCGTGGTGCCCACCGCGCGGAATAAGAACCGCGTCTCCGGTATCGAGTTTGTATAGAACGTTCTCAGCGCTGCGTAGCCAGACAGGCCCACGTCCGACGAAATGAAACTGTGCTCGTCCGATTGCGTTAGTGAAGCCAACACCCAGAGGCGGCACAACTTCCAGCCTGCGGAATTGAACGCCGAAAAGACGCATACCGAGCAGTAGCTCGCTGATGGGGTCATTTGACGGGGCTTGCATGGAGGCCACTTCGAGTTCAGGACGATCAATCAATTCATCAGGATCTTACGTCATAGACCGTCCTACGTCATCGACCTACAGTGCGCCCATCACTTCTGCCGCGTGGAAATAGCCTCATGAATCACATTCGCTTCGTTCACCTGCTGCGCAATACCTTGCTTGCTGCGCTGCTGGCCGGACTATCGTCACTGGCCCTGGCAGTAGACAAACACTACACCGTCACAGCCCCTGACGGCGTCGAACTCGCTGTGCAGGAATCAGGCGATCCGAACGGGCAAGCCCTGATTTTCATTCACGGTTTGCTGGGCAGCCGCCTCAATTGGGAAAAGCAGATCGTTAGTCCGCAGCTGCAGCGTTATCGAATGATTACCTATGACCTGCGCGGTCACGGGCTTTCCGACAAGCCCGCTAATACCGAGGCGTACCGTAACGGGCGCCGTTACGCGGACGATCTGGCAGCGGTACTTGAAGCCACGAACAGCAAGCGTCCAGTATTGGTCGGCTGGTCATTGGGGGGCGTGGTCATGTCTAACTACCTCGCCGCCTATGGTGACGCGAAGATCGGCGGCGTTGTGTATGTTGATGGTGTCATTGAGCTTAATGCTGCTCTGATTACAGCCCATCCTCATGTATATGCCGGCCTGAGTTCAGAGGACCTGAAGACACACCTTGATGCAGTACGCACTTTTCTCGGACTGTGCTTCCACACACAGCCAGATGCACCGACTTTCGAACGGCTTTTGTCGAATGCTGCGATGGCATCGTGGACGATGACCCGTGCCACGCCTGCAATGACTGTCGATGTGGCCAAAGGCTTGCCCAAAGCAAAGGTGCCGGTATTGATGCTGTATGGTGCCAAGGATGAGCTGGTCAACGTTCAGCCCAGCATCGCACGCGCCCGGCAACTCAATGCGCGGATTCTATCGAAGGTGTACGAAAACTCAGGTCACGCGCCATTTCTGGAAGAAGCATTGCGCTTCAATACCGATCTGGCAGCCTTCATGGAGTCGGCTGTCATTGCCGCAAGGGGCTCTGAATGAAGTCTGTTCCAGGCCTGTTACATAAATGAATAACCCGCGCATCCCCCTGCCTGATAACGACAGGGGCATTCGCGGGTCTGTATCGGCCACGCGTAACGGTATGTCAGCCTGGCAGCCTGACGGGCTTCTTGGCACCGCTGAACAAACCCCAGCTGGAGATGAACAGTGCGGCCACCAGAGGTCCTATGACAAAGCCGTTCAGACCAAAGACCGACATACCGCCCAGCGTTGAAATCAGGATCAGGTAGTCCGGCATTTTCGTGTCCTTGCCCACCAGGATCGGACGCAGCACGTTATCCACCAGACCGATCACGAAAACACCGAACAACCCCAGCACCACACCTTGCCAGATCATGCCGCTGAGCAGGAAGTAGACAGCCACCGGAGCCCAGACAATCCCCGCCCCCACAGCGGGCAACAGCGACAGGAAGGCCATGATCACTGCCCACAGCAACGCACTCGGGATGTCCAGCGCCCAGAAGATAAAACCGCCCAGCGCACCTTGCGTTACCGCGACCACCACGTTGCCCTTGACCGTGGCACGTACCACTCGAGTGAACTTGAGTTGCAGACGACGCTTCTGCTGTTCGCCCAATGGAAAGGCCGTACGTATCTTGCGTACCAGCTCCTGCCCATCTCGCAGGAAGAAGTACAGCAGGTACAGCATGATGAACACACTCACCACGAAATCGAAGGTGCCTTGGCCAAAACTGAACGCTTGAGTCGCCAGATACTGACTGCCCTGCATTGCCCCTTTGGTGATCTTGTCGCGTAATCCTTCAAGGTCGCCCATGCCCAGACGGTCGAGCAGTGCCTGAATCGAGTGCGGCAGCAGATCCTTGAACTCGGCGAGATAACCGGCAATATCCAGCTGCCCGGTCTCGACATTCTTGTACAGCGTGGTGCCCTCCTGAACCAGCAAGGCGCTGATGACGATCACTGGCAGAATCGCAATCACCAGACAGATTGTCAGGGTGCACAGGGAGGTAAGATTGCGTGACCAGTTGAACTTGATCTGCAACCTGCGCTGCACAGGCGCAAAGATGATTCCGAGAATGACCGCCCAGAATACTGCGCCGTAAAACGGTAGCAAAATCCATATGAAGGCAATGGTGACCAGCACCAATAGCATAATGAGGGTTTTGTATTGCAACGTGGTTTCGTTCATGTCCTGTCCATGTCAGTAGACCGCGCCTCGCGCCCGGTCTAGAGCTTAGTCAGCACTTGAACGTACGAGTGCCATCTTCTACGAAGGCAATATGACCGCGGTGGCAGGCGCAGGCTGTTGCGGACGTCAGCGCCCCTGCCACGCAGGCATCAGACACGGAACTGACCGACCAGACTGTCAAGGCGCGAGCCCAGTTCGGCAAGGCTGCGTGAGGTCTGTGCGCTTTGCCGGGTTTCATCGGCGACGCTTTCAACTGCACCTGCAATCTGGTGAACGCTGCGATTGATTTCTTCGGCAACCGCCGTCTGCTCTTCCGCTGCGCTGGCGATTTGCGCGTTCATCGAGTTGATCGTCGCAATCAACTCACCGATGGTCACCAGCGATGTGCCTGCTTCGTTGGCTTGCGCAGAGGTCCCGTCGCCAGCTTCGCTGGAACGGCGCATTGCCGTGACGGCCTCCTGAGTGCCCTGCTGCAGACGGTCGATCATCCCTTGAATTTCCTGCGTGCTTTGCTGGGTCCGGCTGGCCAACGCCCGGACCTCGTCGGCAACCACGGCAAAACCGCGCCCTGCTTCCCCTGCCCTCGCGGCCTCGATGGCGGCATTGAGTGCGAGCAGGTTGGTTTGTTCGGCGATAGAGCGAATAACACCCAGTACGCTGACGATCGAAGAAACGTCCTTTTGCAGAACATCCAGTGACGAGCCACTTTTGCGGATGTCGTCTACCAATGCATGAATCTGTCTGATACTGCCATCCACAACGCGCTTGGCGGCGCGCCCTTGTTCGTCGGTCTGCTGAGCAGCCACGGAAGCACCCTGCGCGCTCTTGGCAACCTCTTGAGCCGCAGCCGACATCTGATTGATTGCGGTCGCCACTTGATCTGTTTCGTGGCGCTGACGGTCCATGGCGGTTTCCGAGCGCTGTGCCTGGGATGACACTTCTCCGACCAGGCCATTGAGTTGCCCGGTCATTTCGCTGACCTGACGAACCATACCGTGGATCTTGTCGACAAACCGGTTGAACGAACCAGCCAGATCACCAAGCTCGTCATTACTGGTAATGGCCAGACGCCGAGTCAGATCGCCTTCACCCGCGGCGATGTCATCCAGGTTGTTTTTCATCAAACCGAGCGGACGTAGCAGAGTGCCGGCCATCAATATCCCGATGACGCCAATGATGACCAGCACCAGGACGGTGATACCCAAAATGCTGTACAGCATTTCCTTCAGACGTGCTTCGACGTTCTGCCTGACTTCAGCAACTTTAGCGTCAATGCCGTCGATATTGACGGCAGAACCGATGATCAGATCCCACTTCGGCAGATAATCCGTGTAGCCGATCTTGGGCACAGGTTCAGTCTTGCCAGGCAGGGCCGAGGAGTACATCACATAGTGAGTGCCCGCCTTGCCGACCGCCACCAGTTCGCGGTTGATGTAGACCCCGTTAGCATCGCGGGCGTCATTGAAACTCTTGCCGACGCCATCAGGACTGTTGCTACGGAATATACGGATTACCTGAGAGTCATAGCCAAAGATATAACCATCCTTGCCATAACTGATGGAGGAAAGCAGCTTGATCGCATTAGCGCGCGCAGTTTCATCACCCGGCGCTGCAGCCTCGTAAAGCGGCTTGATGGCCGTCATGGCGATCGCAACGTAGTTCTGCAACGTTGCCTTGGCTTCAGAGAGCAGACGCTCTCGCGTATCACTGACCTCGCGCTCTGCCTGCCGGTGCAGCATGAACACCGTGGTGGCACTGATCACCAGCGCAAATATCAGAACCGGCAGGACTGCCAGCGACAGAACCTTGGCTTTCAGACTGAGACGCATAGGAGTGGCCTTATGGTTATTTTTATGAGTCAGAGATACCTATCAGGCTATCGGCGGTATCCGACGGACATTAAGACCCAGCTTATTTTTTTGTATGAAGACTCTGAAAGTTACAGGCTGACAACTTATGGAGCGGTGCGCTCGGGAAGATCAATGCGTACGCGAAGGCCCCCAGCGGGGCTCTCCTGCAATTGCAGTTGGCCGCCCCAGGCCTCGACGATATCGCGCACAATCCCCAGGCCAAGGCCATGACCGGTAATCTGCTCGTCAAGGCGAGCGCCACGGCTGAACACCTCTGCGCGCTGCGACTCCGGAATACCGGGCCCGTCATCGTCCACCAGCAGGCTGAAGCCCTGAGCCTGACTGAGAATGCTCAGACGCACTTCGCTGTCGGCCCACTTGCAGGCGTTGTCCAGAAGGTTGCCCAGCAGTTCGAGGATATCCTCCCGGTCCCACGGCAGATGCATGCCTGCTTCAACATCGTTGACCAAATGAAGGTGGGCACCATGAATCATGCCCAACGTGGAAAACAGCCCGGGCAGTTCGGCATCACAGTCGAAACGGGCTCCCGGCAGCGCGTCCCCGGAAAGACGGGCCCGATTGAGTTCACGCTCCAGACGCAGACGGATATTTTCCAATTGCTCCTGCAACGTCTTGCGCAGTGCCGGGTTGCCGTCCAGCTGTCCACTGAGGGCCAGGCTGAGCAATACCGCAAGCGGTGTCTTCAAGGCATGCCCCAGATTGCCCAATGCATTGCGTGAGCGTTTCAGGCTGTCTTCAGTATGTGCAAGCAGATGGTTGATCTGAGCCACAAGGGGCTCAAGCTCGAGGGGCACCTGATTGTCCAGTTGCGAACGCTGACCCTGTTGAAGCTGGAAGATCTGCTCGCGAACGGTTTCCAGAGGCCGAAGCGCCCTGCGCACTGTGATGCGCTGCAAAACCAGCACCAGGATCAGCGCTGCGAGCCCGAGCCCGAGCCCGATCTGCTGCATGAGACGAAAGCTCGCCCTGACCGGCGTGTAATCCTGGGCGACGGTAATTGAAATCTGCTTGCCGAACTTTCGGTATTCGCTGGTCAGCATCAACAGCGACTGCCCGGTCTTGCCAAGTTCAAGGTTAGCGTGCAACCCCACCCCAGGCTGCGGCAGCTCAAAATCCCACAAAGAACGGGAACGCCAGTGGCCCTGCGGCAAGTCCATGCGGAAATAGTGGCCGGACAGCGGGCGCTGATAAGCACCCGACAAGCGATGGTCATCCAGTTGCAGCCCGGCAGGACCTCGGACCAGCGCCACCAGCAGGTTCTCGCTCTCGTTGCGTAAGCCCGACTCCAGATAGCGCTGCAGGCCCACTTCAAACAACCAGAGACTGGTCTGCGCCATCACCAGGCCGACAACGACCATGACGGCGATAAGACCCAGGCTCAGACGCCGTTGTATGGATTTCAACCTCCGGCTCCGCCGTATAGGTAGCCTTGGCCACGGCGGGTCTCGACCACTGCGCGGCCCAGTTTGCGCCTCAGGTGATTGACATGGACCTCGATGACATTGGAGTCACGCTCGTTTTCGCCATCGTACAAGTGCTCAGAGAGATGGCTTTTGGAGAGAATCTGTCCAGGGTGGAGCATGAAATAGCGCAGCAGACGAAACTCTGCAGACGTGAGCTGGATATCAACGCCATCCCGGCTGACACTCTGGCGACCTTCATCCAGATTAAGGCCGGCAGACTCCAGGGTTGGCTGGTTGGCAAGCCCGTGAGAACGCCTCAACAGGGCCTGAATACGCAACTGCAGTTCTTCAGGATGAAAAGGTTTGGTCAGGTAATCATCGGCCCCCGCCTTCAAGCCTTCTATACGCTCTGACCACGAACCTCGTGCCGTCAGAATCAGTACCGGGGTAGCCAGGCCCTTGCCACGCCATTGCTGGAGAACCTCAAGCCCGGGCATGCCGGGCAACCCCAGATCCAGAACAATGAGGTCGTAGGGCTCGGTTGCGCCTTGATAAACTGCGTCACGACCGTCAGCCAGCCAGTCGACCGCATAACCTTGCCGCCCCAGCGCAGCGAGTAACTCATCTGCGAGGGGAACATGGTCTTCAACCAGGAGCAGGCGCATCAGTCATCATCCTCGTCTTTCAGCAATCGGCTATCGCGCGCATCGAACTTGAGCTCACGGACAACACCCTGTGGGGTCAGCAACTCGAATTCATACACGTACATGTTATTTTTTTCCTCAAGCTCAGCCTCCAGCAAGCGAGCGCCGGGATGAAGACCCAGCGCGCGCTCGATAAACTGTTCGAGAGGCAGTATCACCCCACGCTGCCGCAGACTGAGCGCTTCATCCTGATTCAGATCCCTGGCATAGACAAAAGAGCAGGTCAGACTCAAACCAAGGATGACACAGAGACGCTTGTCGACATTCATTAGTTATCCTGATGATTCCTGTAGACCTGGCCCGTAGCGGCGTCTATTTCGAGAACCCACTCAACATCGTGCTTGTCACGCAGCTCGACATTGTAAACGTACCTGCCGTATATATTCTTGAACTGTGTATCAAGAATACTGGCACCAGGGTGCTTGCTGAGGGCGTTTGCATCGAGTTTTTCAGCCGACTGGAGAGTGCCCGCGTTACTGAGGCGCAATACCTCCTGCGGGTCGACACCACGCGCCTGGATGACACATGAAGTCAGAACACATGTCAGGGCCGCCAGCAGGGTTGTCAGCGTTTTCATTGTTGGAGGTGTCCATAGCGGTCGATGCTTCTATGGCGTTTACCTTACCCCGTACAACTTAACTCAAACTGAATATATCTGGCCGAGTGCCATCAATCGCACCTGAAAGAATCGTCACACACAAGCCCTGCATGGAGTTTCAGGCCATTGCTGTTAAACTCGTCGATTGCATTTATCGCGTCTGCGATCGCCATTTTTCCGGGGCCAATACACAGTGGAAATCTTCAAAGAGTTTACCTTCGAGTCAGCACACCGCCTCCCTCACGTACCAGAGGGTCACAAGTGTGGACGTCTGCACGGCCATTCGTTTCGTGTCGGCATTCATCTGGCTGGCAAGGTTGATCCTCACACAGGCTGGATCCGCGACTTTTCGGAAATCAAGGCTATTTTCAAACCGCTGTACGAACGCCTTGATCATAATTACCTGAATGACATCCCCGGCCTTGAGAATCCAACCAGCGAAAACCTGGCGAAATGGATTTGGAATGAGCTGAAGCCCCTTCTGCCGGAGCTGTCCGCCGTTCGTATTCACGAGACCTGCACCAGCGGGTGCGAATACCGCGGGGATTGATTCTCCCGGAAAATAAAAAACCACCTCGACCAGGTGGTTTTTTTGTATCTGCACGGTACGAAAAAGACTTTAACGTGCCCCAAAAACAAAAACCCTCAACGCGTAAGCGATGAGGGTTTCTGGAATTTAATCTTGACGATGACCTACTCTCACATGGG
>NZ_JAWHOP010000013.1:0-21014 GCF_032586995.1 Pseudomonas syringae group sp. J248-6
CGTCTGCGCCGGAAGTGGGGCGAATTATAGACAGATCACAGAGGGCGTCAACCGTTAATTTCAAAAACACCGAAATTAACCGTTAAGGTCCTGTAGCTATATAGAAAAGCCCTTCACAAACGCTTTCTTCTATATAGCTACACGACCCCTGACTTGCGCAGCAAGGCAACCGCCTCACCCTCAAGCCCCAATAGCTCTTGAAGGACTTGCGCCGTGTGCTCGCCCAACAAAGGAGGCGCCCTTCGATATTCGACTGGCGTTTCCGATAGCCTTATCGGGCTGGCGACCTGCGGAACGCGCCCGCCCAGCGCGTGCGGCATCTCTATAGCGAGCCCGCGCGCTATAACCTGTGGATCCGCAAACACTTGAGCAAGGTCATTGACCGGGCCGCACGGCACGCCAGCCGCCTCAAGCTCGTCAACCCACTGAGCAGTGGTCTTGAACACCGTAGCCTGACGAATCAGCGGAATCAGCTCAGCGCGATGAGCCACGCGCAGTTTGTTGGTCAGGAAGCGCGAATCATCAGCCCACTGTGGCTGCCCCGCCACTTCGGCAAACCTTCTGAACTGGCTGTCATTCCCCACAGTAAGGATCAGGTCGCCATCTGCTGTAGGAAAAGCCTGATACGGCACTATATTGGGATGAGCATTACCCAAGCGCCTGGGCGCCACGCCCGTGGTCAGGTAGTTCATGGCCTGATTGGCCAGACACGCCACCTGCACGTCGAGCAGTGCCATATCAATGTATTGCCCTGTATTGCTTTGATCGCGATGAGCCAGGGCGGCGAGAATGGCCGTTGTCGAATACAGACCTGTAAGAATGTCGGTCAGCGCAACGCCAACCTTCACCGGGCCCGCGCCCTCCTCCCCCTCCGGCAGACCGGTAAGGCTCATCAGGCCGCCAAGTGCCTGGATCATGAAGTCGTAACCCGGGCGCGTCGCATACGGCCCGCTCTGACCGAAACCGGTAATGGAGCAATAGATCAGGCGAGGATTAACAGCCTTGAGCGATTCGTAATCCAGCCCATAAGACGCCAACCCACCGACCTTGAAGTTCTCGATGACAATATCCGACTTCGCCGCCAGCTCCCGTACCAGCTTCTGCCCTTCCGGCCGCGTGAAGTCGATGGTGATTGACTGCTTGTTGCGATTGGCCGACAGGTAGTAAGCCGCCTCGGTGGTGTTCTGACCGGCCGCATCCTGAAGAAACGGCGGCCCCCACGAACGAGTGTCATCGCCACATCCTGGTCGCTCGACCTTGATGACGTCAGCCCCCAGGTCAGCGAGGATCTGCCCGGCCCAAGGCCCGGCCAGGACCCTCGACAAGTCGAGCACCCGGATATGTGAAAGCGCCCCCATGATCAGCCCTCCTTAATAGAAGGCCTGAATGCCGGTCTGCGCACGCCCGAGAATCAACGCATGCACATCGTGCGTACCTTCGTAGGTATTCACCACTTCCAGATTGACCAAGTGCCTGGCGATGCCGAACTCGTCCGAGATACCGTTACCGCCCAGCATGTCGCGAGCCATGCGCGCTATATCCAGCGACTTGCCGCAGGAATTGCGCTTCATGATCGAGGTTATCTCTACCGCCGCCGTACCTTCGTCCTTCATGCGCCCCAAACGCAGGCAGCCTTGCAGCGCCAGAGTGATTTCAGTCTGCATGTCCGCCAGCTTTTTCTGGATCAGCTGATTGGCCGCCAGCGGACGCCCAAACTGTTGGCGGTCGAGGGTGTATTGCCGTGCGGTGTGCCAGCAGAACTCCGCCGCACCCAGCGCGCCCCAGGAGATACCGTAGCGCGCAGAATTGAGACAGGTGAACGGACCTTTCAAACCGCGTACGTCCGGGAAGATGTTTTCTTCAGGCACGAACACGTTATCCATGACGATCTCGCCAGTGATCGACGCACGCAAACCGACCTTGCCATGAATAGCCGGGGCGCTCAGACCTGCCCAGCCTTTTTCGAGAACGAAGCCGCGGATATCGCCGGCATCGTCCTTGGCCCACACCACAAACACATCCGCGATCGGGCTGTTGGTGATCCACATCTTGCTACCGCTCAAGCGATAACCACCCTCGACACTTCGGGCACGAGTAATCATCGCCCCTGGGTCTGAACCATGGTTGGGCTCGGTCAGGCCAAAGCAGCCAATCCATTCGCCCGAGGCCAGCCTGGGCAGGTATTTCTCTTTCTGGGCCTGCGTACCGAATTCATTGATTGGCACCATGACCAGTGAGGACTGCACACTCATCATTGATCGATAGCCTGAATCGATACGCTCGACTTCACGGGCGATCAGCCCATAACAGACGTAATTCAGGCCGCTGCCGCCAAACGCTTCCGGAATCGTTGCTCCCAGCAAGCCCACTTCGCCCATCTCGCGAAAGATGTCCGGGTCGGTTTTCTCGTGACGGAACGCTTCCAGCACACGCGGGGCCAGCTTGCTCTGGGCGAACTGCTCGGCAGTGTCGCGAACCATGCGCTCTTCTTCAGTAAGCTGTTGATCCAGCAGCAATGGGTCGATCCAGTTAAAACTTGCTTTACCGCTCATGCCTGTTCCTCACGTTCAGCTGAAAAATCCTGTAATGATCCTAGTCCTGGCGTCCCCCGGCGACAAACGAGGTTTTATCAACCTGTTGTGCTAATTTCTCACTCCAAGAGCCGCTTCAGGCCCGCATAACAAAAAGACCAGTGAGAAGAAAGGATATGAGACGCAAAATACCCAGCACCACTGCACTGGTAAGTTTCGAAGCTGCCGCCCGACACGAAAGCTTTACCAAGGCCGCTCATGAGCTGTCCCTGACACAAGGCGCGGTGTGCCGACAGATTGGCGGGCTTGAGGAGTTTCTCGGCGTTGAGCTGTTCCGGCGCTCTCGAAGGGGCGTAAAGCTCACGGAAGCCGGGCTTTCCTATAGTCGTCGCGTGGCCCAACAACTGGACGCAGTCGAGCGCGACACCCTGTCGGTCATGGGCCAACAAGGCGCCAACGCCATCGAACTCGCCGTGGTGCCGACGTTCGGCACTCAATGGCTGCTGCCGCGCTTGAAAGACTTCCAGCACAAGCACCCCGATGTCACGGTTCACCTGACCAACCGCACGCGCCCCTTTCTGTTTGCTGACACCGACTTCGATGCTGCTATTTATTTCGGCGACGCCGACTGGTCCGGCACCCAGTCGCATCGGCTGATGGGTGAAAACTCCATGCCGGTCTGCAGCCCCTCCTTCCTGAACGGGCGAGACCGTCTGCAAGCAAGCGAGCTCGCCGAGCTGCCGCTGCTTCAACAAACCACGCGCCCCTATGCGTGGCGGCAATGGTTCAACGCGCAGGGCATGGATGTGGCCCGCGACATGACCGGCCCTCGCTACGAGCTGTTTTCGATGCTCGCGCAGGCGGCCATGCACGACATGGGTGTGGCACTGATCCCGCCCTTCCTTATTCAGCACGAACTGCATGAAAAGCGCCTGGTGATCGCCAACGCCTGTTCGCTGCCTGGCAGTAAGGCCTATCACCTGATGATTCCCGAGCGCAAAGTGGAGTCGGCATCACTCAGCGCATTTCGCGACTGGCTGGTCGCTCAGGCCCGGAATTACCAGCTCCCTCAGGACCAGGCCTGAGCAGCACTTCAGGTAGTAAGTAGTAGTCGACACCTACAGATATAAGCTTATGTCGCCTTGCAACAACTTTTCGCTCAGCGCAAAAAACGACTTAACGCCTAATAATTACAGGGTCTTTTGCCTTATTTGGCAAATATGCGAGATTTTCGAGCAAAAAATATTAATCACCATTTTTTGTGCGGAATAGCGCCAAAACCCATACAGGCAATGGCCTGCATTCAATTACTGCGACAATAGGTCACAGTGTGACTTGTAGTTCATCTATAGTTTCGTTACAGAATATATTGAAGCCCGCAAACTTCACCTGCAAAATGCCCCGCCCCTGCTGGAAAGGGGCGTGCTGCCTGGCCATGCCAGATGCACCAGCCGTAGTGCACTGGCCTACACACGAACGATAAAAAATCGCGCAGGAGATTTGTCGTGCACATTGGTGTTCCTCTCGAAACGCAAGCGGGCGAAACCCGGGTAGCTGCTACCCCGGAAACTATCAAAAAGCTGATCAGCCAAGGGCACAGGATTACCGTGCAGAGCGGCGCAGGCATTCAGGCCAGTGTTCCGGACAGCGCTTACGAAGCTGCAGGCGCTGTGATTGGGAGCGCAACCGAAGCGTTTGCGGGCGAGTTGATCCTCAAGGTTGTAGCGCCCGATGACAATGAGCTGAGCCTGATCAAGAGCGGCTCGGTGGTCATCGGCATGCTCAACCCCTTCAACAATGAACTCATCGGCAAGATGGCCGCACAGGGCATCACCGCGTTCGCCCTGGAAGCCGCGCCGCGCACTTCCCGCGCGCAGAGCCTTGATGTGCTTTCTTCGCAAGCCAATATCGCAGGCTATAAAGCCGTGCTGCTCGCCGCACATCACTACCCGCGCTTCATGCCCATGCTGATGACCGCTGCCGGCACCGTAAAAGCCGCACGGGTGCTGATCCTGGGCGCAGGCGTCGCGGGCCTGCAGGCCATCGCCACCGCCAAACGGCTGGGTGCCGTGGTTGAGGCCTCGGATGTGCGTCCGGCAGTGAAGGAGCAGATCGAGTCGCTGGGTGCCAAGTTCATTGATGTGCCCTACGAGACCGAAGAAGAGCGTGAATGCGCCGAAGGCGTTGGCGGTTACGCCCGCCCGATGCCTGCCAGCTGGATGCAACGCCAGGCCGCAGCCGTTCACGAGCGGGCCAGGCTGGCGGACATCGTTATTACTACCGCCCTGATCCCCGGCCGCAAGGCACCGGTGCTGCTCAGCGCCGAAACCGTGGCGCAGATGAAGCCCGGCTCGGTGGTCATCGACCTGGCCGCCGCACAAGGTGGCAATTGCCCACTGACTGTGGCCGATCAAGTCGTCGTCGAGCACGGTGTGACCATCGTCGGCCACACCAACCTGCCAGCGCTGGTCGCAGCCGATGCTTCTGCACTCTATGCCCGCAACCTGCTGGACTTCATGAAGCTGCTGTTCGACAAGGACGGCACATTCTCGATCAACCTCGAAGACGACATCGTCGCCGCATGCCTGATGTGCCGCGACGGGCAAGTCGTGCGCAAGAACGGCTGAGGACACACCAATGGAAGAGCTGATTTCCCCCGGCGTCTACAACCTGATCATTTTCGTACTGGCAATCTATGTCGGCTACCACGTGGTCTGGAACGTCACGCCCGCGCTGCACACGCCGCTCATGGCCGTTACCAACGCTATCTCCGCCATTGTCATCGTTGGTGCGATGCTCGCCGCCGCCCTGACGGTCACACCGCTGGGCAAAACCATGGGCACGCTGGCTGTCGCACTGGCAGCGGTGAATGTGTTTGGCGGCTTTCTGGTCACTCGGCGGATGCTGGAGATGTTCAGGAAAAAGGCCCCCAAGGCAAAGGATGAGGCGCCGAAGTCATGAGCATGAATCTGGTCACTCTGCTGTATCTGATCGCGTCGATCTGCTTTATCCAGGCACTCAAAGGCTTGTCACACCCCACCACTTCACGCCGCGGCAATCTGTTCGGCATGCTTGGCATGGGTCTGGCGGTCATCACCACAATCGGGCTGGTGTTCAAACTGGCTGCACTGTCTACCGCTGCAGGTACCAGTGCCGGCATTGGCTACATTGTGGTCGGCCTGTTGGTGGGCGGGACCGCTGGCTCGATCATGGCCAAGCGCGTCGAAATGACCAAAATGCCTGAGCTGGTCGCATTCATGCACAGCATGATCGGCCTGGCAGCGGTATTCATCGCCATCGCCGCTGTAGTCGAGCCTCAGTCACTGGGCATCGTTGGTCATCTCGGCGATGCCATTCCCGCGGGCAATCGTCTGGAGCTGTTCCTCGGAGCGGCCATCGGCGCGATCACCTTTTCCGGTTCGGTAATCGCTTTTGGCAAACTGTCGGGCAAATACAAATTCCGTCTGTTTCAAGGCGCACCGGTACAGTTTGCCGGGCAGCACAAACTCAACCTGGCGCTCGGTCTGGCCACACTGTTCTTTGGTCTGACCTTCATGTTCACCGGCAGCCTTACTGCCTTTGCGATCATGCTCGCGCTGGCGTTCGTGATCGGTGTGCTGCTGATCATCCCGATTGGCGGTGCCGACATGCCTGTAGTGGTCTCGATGCTCAACAGCTATTCAGGCTGGGCAGCGGCCGGCATCGGCTTTTCGCTGAACAACTCGATGCTGATTATCGCGGGATCGCTGGTCGGCTCCTCGGGCGCGATTCTGTCTTACATCATGTGCAAGGCGATGAACCGCTCGTTCTTCAATGTAATTGGCGGTGGCTTCGGCGGCGCAACGGATTCGGCAGGACCGGCTGGCAGCAAGGAAGCCCGCCCGGTGAAATCCGGCTCGGCAGACGATGCCACGTTCCTGCTGACCAATGCCGACACCGTGATCATCGTGCCGGGTTACGGGCTGGCAGTCGCGCGCGCGCAGCATGCACTCAAGGAACTGACGGAGAAGCTGGTGCACCGTGGCGTCACGGTGAAGTATGCGATTCACCCGGTGGCCGGGCGCATGCCGGGGCACATGAACGTACTGCTGGCCGAAGCCGAAGTGCCTTACGATCAGGTGTTCGAGATGGACGACATCAACTCCGAGTTCGGCCAGGCCGATGTGGTGCTGGTGCTCGGTGCCAACGACGTGGTCAACCCGGCCGCCAAGAACGATCCGAAATCGCCCATTGCCGGGATGCCGATTCTGGAGGCATTCAAGGCCAAGACCATCATCGTCAACAAACGCTCGATGGCCAGCGGTTACGCAGGTCTGGATAACGAGCTGTTCTATCTGGATAAAACCATGATGGTGTTCGGAGATGCCAAAAAGGTGATCGAGGACATGGTGAAGGCCGTCGAAAACGCCTAGCCTGACCCTGCCTCATTAAAGCCCCGGCTCGCTTGGCGACCGGGGCTTTTTACATTTCGCGTAACAGTGTTTTGCGCTGAAAGCCGCCAATTAGAGCCCTCAAATGCGACCTTGGTAGCAGGACGAACCCCGTTCAACGCTCTAGACTTGTCGCTCGCTTCTATCTACGAGACAGAATTCATGTACCGTGACCGTATCCGCCTGCCCTCCCTGATGAGCAAGGTTATGAGCGCAGCCGACGCTGCCGCCTTGATTGAAGACGGCATGACCGTCGGCATGAGTGGCTTCACCCGCGCAGGCGAAGCCAAGGCCGTGCCCCATGCGCTGGCCGAGCGCGCCAAAGTGACACCGCTGAAAATCAGCCTGATGACCGGTGCCAGCCTGGGCAATGACCTGGACAAGCAATTGACCGAGTCCGGCGTGCTGTCCCGGCGCATGCCCTTTCAGGTCGACAGCACACTGCGCAAGGCGATCAACAACGGCACGGTGATGTTCATCGATCAGCACTTGTCCGATACCGTCGAGATGCTGCGCAACCGGCAGATCAAGGCGGTGGACCTGGCGGTGATCGAATGTGTTGCGATCACCGAGGAAGGCCATCTGGTGCTCAGTACCTCCGTCGGCAACTCGGCCAGCTTCGCGATTCTGGCCAAGCAGGTGATCGTGGAAATCAACCTGTCGCAGCCGCTGGAGCTGGAAGGCCTGCACGACATCTATATACCCAGCTACCGGCCGACGCGCCTGCCGATTCCGGTGCTGGAAGCAGACTCTCGCATCGGTAGCCATGCAGTGAAGATCGACCCGGCGAAGATCGTCGGCATTGTCATCAGTAATCAACCAGATTCACCGTCCACCGTCACCCCACCTGACGCGGATACGCAGGCCATCGCCAACCATCTGGTGGAGTTCTTCAAGAAGGAAGTGCGCGAAGACCGGCTTACCGACAAGCTGATGCCACTGCAAGCGGGTATCGGCAACATCGCCAACGCCGTGATGCACGGCCTGCTGGCATCCCCCTTCACTGACCTGACCATGTACTCCGAGGTGCTGCAGGACTCGACATTCGACCTGTTCGACGCGGGCAAACTGACCTTTGCTTCAGGCAGCTCCATGACGTTGTCGGCGGCCAAACACGCGGAAGTCTTTGCCGACTTCAACCGCTACAAGTCCAGGCTGGTATTGCGACCCCAGGAGATCTCCAATCACCCCGAGGTGATCCGCCGCCTGGGCATCATCGGCATCAACACTGCGCTGGAATTCGACCTGTATGGCAACGTGAACTCTACCCACGTGTGCGGGACGCGCATGATGAACGGCATTGGCGGCTCGGGAGATTTCTCGCGCAATGCGCACCTGGCGATATTCGTCACCAAATCGATTGCCAAGGCCGGCGCGATTTCCAGCGTTGTGCCGATGGTCAGTCATGTCGACCACACCGAGCATGACGTCGACATTCTGGTCACCGAGCAGGGCCTGGCAGATCTGCGCGGCCTGGCCCCGCGCGAACGCGCGCGGGTCATCATCGACAACTGCGTACACCCGGATTACCGCGACGCGCTGAACGCCTATTTCAGTGCTGCTTGCGTGCTGGGCGGCCATACCCCGCACATCCTGCGTGAAGCACTGAGTTGGCACATCAACCTGGAAGAAACCGGGCGCATGCTGCCGGGCTGAACAGGACAGTTGGAAGTGAACGAGACCTTTCCCGACTCACTTCCTGCTCGCACTCAACGGCTTCTTTAAAAACTGTACTGCTGTACCGGTCATAAAACTGCCTCAAATCGCCAAAATCACCATAATCGATCACAAAATGCACTCATATGGTGCTGACCGGTACAGTTGCCCCATTTATGAACAAAACAGTGCCCGATCACAGTTAACTGAACCCTCACAATACAAGTGAACTGTGTCTATCGAAGCTGGACGCGTCCGAGGAAAATGGGCACCAGTCAAGCAACTCACTTATCCCGCCACAAGCGGAAGGAAGTCACACCATGGAACGTACAATCAGTTCCGATCTGTTCAGCGAAAGCACCGTTACCACTGCAAAAGCTTCTTTGCCTCTGCGCGTATTCGCCAACCTGATGCTCTGGCAGCGTCGTCTGTCCAGCCGCCATCAACTGGCTCGTCTGGATGCACGCCTGCTGGCTGACGCCGGTATCAGCGAATCCCAGCGTTACGAAGAGCTGAGCAAGCCGTTCTGGCGCTAAATCAGCGCTCGCTGGTCCCAGACCTTCAAGTCTCTCACCAGCAACCCGAATTGCTTCATACAAGACCCGTCTCAGGCAACCGAGACGGGTTTTGTCGTTTTCGGGCAGGGATTCAACGGATTGCCATCAACAGTACAGTTTCAAATAATTCAAAATCTGCAAGTACAGTTACCAAATAATGCAAACTGTGCAAGCTGCAGCCATCGACTGCCATGACAAGCGCGCTATCGGTGGGATAGTCTAGCGCTCTACCTCGGCCCTTCGGCTTCGCAGGCAGCCTGTGCCCTTTTGCCCACAATGGAACTCGATCATGTCTCTGCTACGTACCCTCGGCGCTGCCTTCCTGTTGACTGCTGCTGCAGGTGCCAACGCCTCCAGCTTTATCGTGACCACTGACGCAGTGGTGGATGCGGTCAATGCATCGACGCGTGCCACGTCCAACGTTTCCTCTTCCCTGAAAGACGACAAGATCGTTCTGGCCGCCCGTGACGATGCCGCCAGCTTCGTGGCCAGTTCTGGCGACATCCGTAGCGCCCGCCTCGAAGGCGCGCTGCAGCACATCCGTCAGGTTCTGCCTGAATTGCAAGCGACCGACAGCCAACTGGCCCAGGCCATTCTGGCCATCTGACTGTCGCGCCCCGGCCGCGTGCCGGGGTAGCTCTGGCCAGAGCATTGCGCTAGCCTTGCTACCTGTTTTGCCGGTTCGTGAAAGTCATGCGTTTACTGCACCTTCTGTTTATCGCACCCATTGCCAGCCTGATGTGTATCAGTCAGGTTCAAGCGTTCGATACGACCACGCAAGGTCTGGTCAAGACCGGCTATGTCACCAGTCAGGTCACAACAGCACCTTTTGATAACAAGCTCATCGTGGCTGCCCGAGACGACGCGGCTGCGTTCATCGCCAGCGACGGAGAGATACGCTGTGCCCGGCTTGAGGCCGCGCTGCACGCCCTGCGTCAGGCAGATGCAAAACTTCGTGTCAGCGACCTTGAACTGGCGCAGGCAATCCTCGTCCAATAGCCACTTTCCCCTCTTTGCGTAACTGGAGACGTCACTACATGCGTACCCCGCTGATTGCTGCTTCCCTTGGCCTGTTATTGCTGGCCGACTTTGCTCAGGCTCAGACCGTTGTGGCCACGAGCAACATCATCGTTCGCGCGTTTGGCCGTACCATTGATTTCACCTCGGACACCACCACATCGATTCGCGACTCCAAAGTCGTGCTCCAGGCCAAGGACGACGCCGCCAGTTACGTTGCCAGCGGCGGTGACATCCACGGTGCCCAGCTGGATGCTGCCTTCGATACGCTGCGCACCCGCGTACCGGAAGCACGCGGCGCAAGCGATCAGACCCTGGCTGAAGCAATCCTCGCATTGTGAGGCGATTTCGCGCCTGGCTGCTTGCTGGCGCGCTGTCGCTGGTCGGGACGCATGCCTTTGCCAGCCTGAAGCTGGAACTGCACACTGACGGCCTCGATGCGCCGCAACAACAAGCCAGCCAGACGCTGCTCGACGAAGCCATGCACGCGCTGCCGCCCAGCTTCGTCGAAGCACTGGACCGAACCGTCGAAGTAAGCTGGTCCAGTGACATGCCGCAAAACGCCTACGGTCAGGCAGCCGGCCCTTATCAGTTATATCTCAACAGCCACTTGCTGGCCTCGTTGACCGACGGTTCGGCAGCCACCGCCCAGACAGGCCGTCCACACGGAACGGTGCGCCAGGAGTTGCTCGCCACCGTCCTGCATGAGCTGACCCACGTATACGACCGCGCTCGCCTGTGGTCGCCTGCCGAGCGCTCGGCTATCTTCCGCTGCGGGTCGCGCAACAGCTCACTGGGCAAGATCGGCCTGCCCGACAATTGCCGAGGTCAGACCGAGCGACGCTTTACCCTCAGTGACGACCCTCGCCTGCTGGACCTGGCGGGCTGGCAGCAGTACGTCGGACGTCGCGGCGAACGCGAAGAACATAACGGCCAGGTTGCCCGCAGCCCGGATATCTACGAAACCACCAGCCCGCTGGAATTCGTGGCCGTGAACATGGAGTATTTCCTCCTCGACCCGGCCTACGCCTGCCGTCGCCCGGCGCTGTATGCGTATTACAAAGAGCGCTTTGGCTGGGCACCCGCAGCACGGGATGAGTGCCCCACGTACTACCCTTATCTGAATGCCGGTAGCGACTTTGGCCGGGAGCCGCTGGGCAAGCTGGACCCTGAGCGGGTCTACGCGGTGGATTATCTGCTCGCCGAGGCGAATCAGAACTGGGCGAGCCGCTGGGGCCACAGCATGTTGCGCCTTGTGATCTGCAAACCCGGTCGTCCTCGCGGGCCGGACTGCCGCCTGGACCTTGACCAGCATCTGGTCCTGTCTTATCGGGCATTCGTCGGCGATGTACAGCTATCGAGCTGGGACGGCCTGATGGGTGCCTACCCGTCACGGTTGTTCGTCTTGCCGCTGGCGCAGGTCATCGATGAATACACCAAGACCGAACTGCGCAGCCTGGCCTCCGTGCCAATCAAGCTGTCGCGCCCGGAAATCGAAGGGCTGGTTCAGCACGCTGCCGAGATGCACTGGAGCTACGACGGCAATTACTACTTCCTCTCGAACAACTGCGCCGTTGAAAACCTCAAACTGCTGCGCGCCGGTACGCACAATCCCAAGCTCCTCGGCCTGGACAGCATTTTGCCCAACGGACTGCTTGAAGTCCTCAAAGGCCGAGGGCTGGCCGATACCAGTGTGCTGGATGACCCGAAGGAAGCATTGCGACTGGGCTACCGGTTCGATTCCTACCGTGACCGCTATCAAGCCATGTTCGAGGTTTTGAAGAAGCACCTGCCGATCAAGCAGAACACCGTGGAAGAATGGATGGCCCTGCCAGCCAGTGAGCGCAGTCAGTGGTTCGACAAAGCCGATCTGCGTACCAGTGCTGCGATTCTGCTGCTGGAGCAGGCCAGCCTGCGCAGGCAACTGCTGCTGGCCCAGGACGAAGTGAAACAGAGCTATCTCGGTGCACGCGAAGTGAAAGACGGCAAGGTCTCCAATGCCACCAAAACGCTACAGGAGATCCTCGCCAGCAGCGGCTTCCTCAGCCGGCCAGCCGAGCTGCTCGGCAGCAGCGGGTACGGTTTGCCACAGGCGGGAGAATGGCAGCGGCTTGAAGCAGAAAGCAGTCAACGCCAGAAGCAGCTCAAGCGTCTGACCGGCGATCTCGACAAGGAAGTGCGCGCCCTGCTGGAGCCTGAACGCGCCAAGGAAATTGCCGCCAACGAAGCCAACCTCAAACAGGTGTCCGAGCACCTTCGGGCGCTGCACAAGGCAGCAGGCGGGCTGCAACTGCCGTGATCAGGCGGCCTTCTTTTTCGGCTTGAGGTATTTGACCAGGCCCTGGAACCAGATCACCAGGGCCGGGTTGCCCTTGATCTGAATGTCCTTGTCCTGAATACCCTTCATGAACGCCAGCTGCTTGTTCTTCGCCTGCAGGGTGGCAAAACCAAACGCGGCATCACGAAACGAGATGGCAAAGGCTGGCTCTGCAACCACACCGCTGGCACTGCGAATGCGCTGATCGTGCACCACGAAGTGACGTGCGATTTTGCCATCTGCGGTCTGTAACTGGAATGTCAGGTCCTTGCCAGCCAACTGCTGCTGGAAGGCGGGGTTGTTACGGCTGGCGCGGGCCATCAGCAGGCCCAGCATCCACAATAGAAAACGAAACTTCATGCTCGGCCTCTGTACGCACTGAATCCGGTGATCGGGATCGGCGTGGCAGTGTAGCGGTTTATCGGCCCAAAACCTGTAGGACAAGATGAATTTCGAGGGAGATCGGAACAAAACTCTTGTTGAACGCGAGGATGCTGCTTCGCGTGGGAAGCAGCATCACGACAGCATTAACGAATGCTGTTGATGTTGCCTTTGCTGCCGGTGACCTTTACATCAACCTTCTTGAAGATGAAGTAGTCCTTGATGCTGACTTCATAACGCGGCGCGACGATCAGATCGGCACCGGAGGATTTAACCGCCTTGAAGGCGGCTGCCGCTTTGGTCGTCGAGACAGGATCAGGCAGCGCCAGACCCAGGCCGCCACCGCCACTTGCACCACCGTAGGTCACGCCATCGGCGAACTCGTTATCGCCGCCGAAACTCAGGAAATTGAACAACACATTGGTGGACGACTCGCCGCTGATGGTACCGCCTACCTTGACGTCCGCCTTGAGGTCGGTTTTGACCGTGCCTTCCAGCGGTGCGCTTGGCTGGCTGACGTTGTAGCTCACGCAGCCGCTGGTAGCGGCGATCAGCGTTGCAACAGCAGCAAACTTCCATAGCTTTTTCATTCGAGATTTCCCAAGAGTAATTGAAGGGGTGCAGCAAGGGCGGGACTCTAAGGGAATCAGCAATAAGAAAAAGTCAGGCAAAGCCGGGGTTTGAGAAGGCATTCATACGAAATTGAGTAGGACAATTCTCACTGAGCGTTTCTACGAATCATCGGCGGTACAAACGACACAAACAAAAAGCGGGCACCCAGTCTGATTGGTATGCCCGCCTGTGAGTTGCCCGCCTCCCGCCGAGGCGCACAACAGGGTGTCAAGGGTTGACGCTGTCTTTCAGGGCTTTCCCCGGTTTGAAGGCAACTGTGTTGCTTGCCTTGATTTTAACCGGCTCCCCGGTCTGTGGGTTCTTGCCAGTCCGGGCACCGCGATGGCGTTGCAGAAAAGTACCGAAGCCTACCAGCGTGACACTGTCCTTGCGGTGCAGTGCGCCAGTAATTTCTTCAAGGATGGCATTGAGAACACGATTGGATTGTTCTTTGGTGAGATCCGCCTTTTCAGCAATGGCGGCTGCAACTTCTGGTTTACGCATATGAAGCCTCTTTTACGGTTTTTTGTTTTTATGTCCCGCGCCGCTTTGTAAAAAAACGGCAACAAGGCGCCGCGACGGCTCTACGTAGCGGCAGACAAGACCGAGGATGGCATGCCGAACCGACCCGCGCCAGTGCGCAGGCGGGGTTTATTGGCAAAAATACGTGGCCTATCCGACAAAATGACGCGAAATCATGCCAATAACGCAGGTAAAACCTTGTTCAGTGCGAGTTTTTCCATAACAGCCGCACCGGTCAGCGCATAGCCGAGCAGATTACCGTCCGCGTCATGACACAGCGCCTTGATATCAGCCCCCTGCCCCTCGACACTCCAGCGGCCATCAGTACCACGCGGTGGTGGCGAAACCACCAGCGGGCAGGCTGGCGTCTTTACCGTGATCGGCATGGGGCCATATTTTACGGCAGTTGGTGTTCCGGCCAGCGTCTGGGCCAACGCCCGAGCGCAACTCATCAACGGCATGACGTAGAGCAGGTTGAGGCCATCGACTTCAGCGCAGTCGCCCAACGCATGGATATTGGCGTGGGAGGTTTGCAGCTGGCGATCCACCAGAATACCGCGCCCCGTCTGCAAGCCCGCGGCAGCGGCCAGATCGATGCGTGGGCGCAGGCCAATGGCCGAAACCACCAGGTCGCAGTCAATCACCTGCCCGTCCGACAAGTGCGCTTGCAGGCCCTCAGCACTGCGATTCAGGCGGGTCAGCACCGGGCCGAGGTGGAAACGTGCACCCAGGCTTTCAAGGCCGGTCTTTACCGCAGCCGCAGCGGCAGGTGGCAACAGGGTTGGCATGACCTGCTCGCACGGCGCCACCAGATCCACTTCATAGCCGCCCAGAATCAGGTCGTTGGCAAACTCGCAGCCAATAAGCCCGGCCCCCAGAATCAGAACCCGACGCTTCCCCGCCGCAGCCGCTCGAAAACGGGCGTAGTCCTGAAGGTCGTTGATCGGGAAAATCGCATCGCCTGCGTCACCTTCCACCGGTACGCGGATGGTTTCAGCCCCCCAGGCCAGCACCAGATCGCGGTAGTGAACCGCTTCTTCACCGATCCACAGACGCTTGTGGCCAGGATCGATCCCGCTGATCCGCGTATGTGTGCGAATTTCAGCCTTGAGCTGATCGGCCATTGCACCGGGCTCGGCCATGCTCAACCCGTCGGCTTCCTTGTTTTTGCCAAAGCCGGTGGAAAGCATCGGTTTGGAATAGGACCGGCCATCATCGGCCGTGATCAATAGCAGCGGCGTGTCTGCGTCCAGTTTGCGAAACTCTCGGGCGAGGTTGTAACCCGCAAGGCCGGTGCCGATGATGACCACAGGTGCGCTCATTGTTCTCCCCTATTCATTACTTTTCTGCTGGCTGTGATCAGCCGATTTCGATCATCTCGAAGTCCATTTTGCCCACACCGCAATCCGGGCACAGCCAGTCTTCGGGCACATCCTGCCAGAGCGTACCAGGCGCAATCCCGTCATCCGGCCAGCCGTCGGCTTCGTTATAGATCAGGCCACAGACGATGCACTGCCACTTCTTCATGTTCGGTTCTCTCGTTTATCAGGCTGAATAGCGTACGACGGTCGATTGCCGTCTGAACGGGCGTTGTACTGATCGGCACGCCCGGATGCAAGTCCGATTCTATAACCTCACGCGCTACCGGCGGTCGGTCGGGGCCTGCAATCATGCTAAGCTCGCGGCCTCGTTGGCTGCCGGAACTGGCTTACCGTGACCCAGCAATCCCCCGCATTCATTAGCCCGATCTGGCTCAAGCGCGAGCAATTGATCGATGCGCCCGAACCGATAATGCTCGACTGGTTGTTCAATCAGGACTCTCTCACACGCCGGCTGGACCGTTTGTCTGACGGTGGTTTCAGCGTATTTCCGCAGTTCGAAGGCTGGCAGGCTTTGCGCCGTGATGAGTGTCTGGCGCTGGGCCTGCCACTTGCCAGCGAAGGCTGGGTGCGCGAGGTGTACTTGCGCGGTAATGACAGCAACTGGGTATTCGCTCGCAGTGTCGCCGCCCGCAGCGCTTTGCAGGACGGTGGCCTGAATATGGATGAGCTGGGCACTCGCTCGCTGGGTGAGTTGCTGTTCAGCGACCCTGCGTTTGCGCGCGGCACCCTCGAAGTGTGTCATTACCCGGAAGCCTGGCTGCCTGACGCTGTTGCAGCTTGCGGACTATGGGCACGCCGCTCGCGATTCAGTCGTGGTGCGTTGAGCGTGCTGGTCGCCGAAGTATTCCTGCCCGCTCTGTGCAATACGATCCATGACAAGGACCCTGTCTGATGTACCTGTCCCTTCTCAAATCCCTCAATCGTCTGAGCCCCCGCGCCTGGGACTTTATCCAGCTGACACGTATCGACAAGCCCATAGGCATTTACCTGCTGTTGTGGCCAACCCTTTGGGCGGTCTGGATTGCGGGCAAGGGCTCGCCGTCGCTGAAGACAGTGTTCATCTTCGTGGTCGGCGTATTTCTGATGCGCGCGGCAGGCTGCGTGATCAATGACTTCGCCGACCGCAAGGTGGATGGCCACGTCAAACGCACCGAGCAGCGTCCTCTGGTCAGCGGCAAAGTCAGCTCACGGGAAGCGCTGGTGCTGTTTGCGGTGCTGGTCGGCCTGAGCTTTGTGCTGGTGCTGTTTACCAATGCGACGACGATCTGGCTGTCGTTCGGCGGTCTCGCCCTGGCTGCCTGCTATCCATTCATGAAGCGCTACACCTATTACCCACAGGTGGTGCTGGGTGCCGCGTTTTCGTGGGGTATGCCGATGGCATTTACCGCAGAAACCGGCGACCTGCCAGTTGCGGCCTGGCTGCTGTACATCGCCAACCTGCTATGGACCGTGGGCTACGACACCTATTACGCGATGGTCGATCGTGACGATGACCTGAAAATCGGTGTGAAATCCACTGCCGTACTGTTCGGCGATGCCGACCGGGTGATCATCCTGACCCTGCAAGGTCTGGCGCTCGGTTGCCTGATGCTGGCCGGTGCGCGTTTTGAATTGGGTGCGTGCTTCTACATAGGCCTGCTGGCGGCAGCAGGATGCTTTGCCTGGGAATTCTGGAGCACCCGGCAGCGCGAGCGGGACGCCTGCTTCAAGGCCTTTTTGCACAACCACTGGGCAGGGCTGGCAATATTTGTGGGTATCGTCGCCGACTATGCGGTGCGCTGAAAACAGCCACCACCAGACCCCTTCCGCCTGAAATAAACCCAGGATCGCGAGGCCCGCCGACCACCCGAAACCTGTCGGCGTGCTAGCCTCACCCACACCTGTCACACGACTGCAATAATTCCGTTATCTAATGCGCCCCAAGACAGTTAAATGACAAGAGGTTCGAGCATGGCTGGCAGGAGCATCCTGATCGTTGACGACGAAGCGCCTATTCGTGAAATGATCGCCGTTGCGTTGGAAATGGCTGGATACGACTGTATTGAAGCCGAAAACTCTCAGCAGGCCCATGCGATTATCGTCGACCGCAAACCTGACCTGATTTTGCTCGACTGGATGCTGCCTGGCACATCCGGCATCGAACTGGCCCGTCGCCTCAAACGTGATGAACTGACCGGGGATATCCCGATCATCATGCTCACTGCCAAGGGTGAAGAGGACAACAAGATCCAGGGCCTGGAAGTCGGCGCTGACGATTACATCACCAAGCCTTTCTCGCCACGCGAGCTGGTGGCACGCCTCAAGGCCGTGCTGCGTCGTGCCGGGCCGACTGACGGCGAAGCGCCCATCGAAGTCGGCGGCCTGCTGCTCGACCCGATCAGCCACCGTGTCACCATCGACGGCAAACCCGCCGAAATGGGCCCGACCGAATACCGTCTGCTGCAGTTCTTCATGACCCACCAGGAGCGCGCCTACACACGCGGCCAGTTGCTGGACCAGGTCTGGGGCGGCAACGTCTACGTCGAAGAGCGCACGGTCGATGTGCACATCCGCCGCCTGCGCAAGGCCTTGGGCGATGCGTATGAAAATCTGGTACAAACCGTGCGCGGCACTGGCTATCGCTTCTCGACAAAGAGCTGACAGGCGTTGCGTCGACGCAGGGCAGTGACCAGACAAGGATTTACCCTTAATTGAATCAAAATTGGCACGGCACCTTGATACGCCACATGTTGTTGCTGGTCACCGCCTGCCTGTTGGTCGGCCTGATCAGTGGACAGTATGGCTGGAGCCTGGCCACCGGCCTGGGCCTGTATCTGGCCTGGACCCTCAAACAACTGCTGCGCCTGCATGACTGGCTGAGCAGTCACAAGGCTGATGAGCCTCCTCCGGACGGTTATGGTCTGTGGGGTGAAGTGTTCGACAGCATCTACCACCTGCAACGCCGTGATCAGCGTGTCCGCGGACGCCTCCAGGCGGTCATCGACCGGGTACAGGAATCCACCGCCGCCCTGCGCGATGCCGTAATCATGCTCGACAGCGACGGCAATCTGGAGTGGTGGAACCGTGCCGCTGAAACCCTGCTGGGTTTAAAGACGCCGCAGGACAGTGGCCAGCCCGTGACCAATCTGGTCCGGCATCCGCGCTTCAAGGAGTACTTTGCGCTGGGCGACTACAGCGAGCCGCTGGAGATTCCCTCACCGACCAATGATCGCTTGCGCATTCAGTTGTTGATTACCCGTTACGGCAACAATGAGCACCTGATGCTGGTGCGCGATGTGACGCGTATCCATCAGCTGGAGCAGATGCGCAAGGACTTCGTCGCCAACGTGTCTCATGAGTTGCGCACGCCGCTGACGGTGATCTTCGGTTATCTGGAAACCCTGCTCGATAACGTGGACGAGGTCAATCCGCGCTGGGTGCGAGCGCTGCAACAGATGCATCAGCAAGGCGGGCGCATGCAGACGCTGCTCAACGACCTGCTGTTGCTGGCCAAGCTCGAAGCCACCGATTACCCATCGGACAATCATCCGGTGGTGGTCAATACCTTGCTCAAGACCATCACCGCCGATGCCAACGCGTTGTCGGGCAGCAAGAACCAGCAGATCCACCTGAGCCTGGAAAGCGATATGCGCCTCAAGGGCAGCGAAAGCGAACTGCGCAGCGCGTTTTCCAACCTGATCTTCAACGCCGTCAAGTACACCCCGGCAGAAGGCGTCATCCGTATCCGCTGGTGGGCCGACGAGCGGGGCGCACACCTGAGCGTGCAGGATTCGGGGATCGGCATCGAGACCAAACACCTGCCGCGCCTGACTGAACGTTTCTACCGGGTCGATACCAGCCGCGCGTCCAATACCGGCGGTACAGGGCTTGGTCTGGCCATTGTCAAACATGTGCTGCTGCGCCATCGCGGCAACCTTGAAATCAACAGTGTTCTCGGCAAGGGCAGTGTTTTTACCTGTCACTTTGCCAGCGGCCAATTGTCCAAACCCTTGAACGACGATTCAGACTACTAGGCAATCGCGCCTTGAGCCGCTACATTGCCGGGCTCATAGCGTCTTCTCTGGCGTGACATTACCCTCTTCTGTTAATACGGACCCTGCAAAACCCCATCATGGACCCTTCCCCTAGTTTCAACCTGTCTTCACTCTTCGCCGATTTCGGCATGATTCTTTTTGCTTTGTTCCTGGTCCTGCTCAACGGCTTTTTCGTTGCGGCAGAATTCGCCATGGTCAAACTGCGCTCGACCAAGGTTGAAGCCATTGCCGACAAGAACGGCTGGCGCGGGCACATTCTGCGCAAGGTACACGGCCAGCTGGATGCCTACCTTTCAGCCTGCCAGCTGGGTATCACCCTCGCCTCCCTGGGCCTGGGCTGGGTCGGCGAGCCTGCGTTCGCGCATCTGCTGGAGCCGTTGCTCGCAGCGTTGGGCGTCGACACTCCGGAGCTGATCAAGGGCGTGTCGTTTTTCACTGCGTTCTTCATCATTTCCTATCTGCACATTGTCATCGGCGAGCTGGCCCCCAAATCCTGGGCGATCCGCAAACCGGAACTGCTGTCGCTGTGGACAGCGGCCCCGTTGTACTTCTTCTATTGGTTGATGTATCCGGCGATCTACCTGCTCAATGCCAGCGCCAACGCCATTTTGCGCATCGCTGGCCAGGGTGAACCCGGTCCGCATCACGAACACAGCTACAGCCGCGATGAGCTGAAGCTGATTCTGCACTCCAGCCGTGGCCAGGACCCCAGCGATCAGGGCATGCGCGTGCTGGCGTCTGCTGTCGAAATGGGCGAGCTGGAAGTGGTCGACTGGGCCAACTCCCGCGAAGACATGGTGTCGCTGGACTTCAACGCGCCGCTCAAGGAAATCCTCGCCTTGTTCCGCCGCCACAAATTCAGCCGTTATCCGCTGTATGACGCTGAACGTGGCGAGTTTGTCGGCCTGCTGCACATCAAGGACCTGCTGCTGGAACTGGCGGCACTGGACCATATCCCGGAGTCGTTCAACCTGGCTGAACTGACTCGCCCGCTGGAGCGTGTTTCGCGACACATGCCGCTTTCGCAGCTGCTGGAGCAGTTCCGCAAGGGCGGCGCGCACTTCGCCGTGGTCGAGGAAGCCGACGGCAAGATCGTCGGCTACCTGACCATGGAGGACGTGCTTGAAGTGCTGGTGGGCGACATCCAGGACGAACATCGCAAGGTGGAGCGCGGCATTCTCGCGTATCAGCCGGGCAAACTGCTGGTACGGGGCGATACGCCTTTGTTCAAGATCGAGCGTCTGCTGGGCATCGATCTGGACCACATCGAAGCCGAGACACTGGCCGGTCTGATCTACGACACACTCAAGCGCGTGCCGGAAGAAGAAGAGCAAATGGAAGTCGAAGGCCTGCGCATCATCATCAAGAAGATGAAAGGCCCGAAAATCGTACTCGCCAAGGTGCTGAAGCTGGACTGACCCGATCAGGTCTACCCGTTCAAGAGCGGACGCAAGGTGTTCTACCGAACGCCTATCGTTCCTCAAGCTCCAGCGTGGGGATGCCGTGGGTGACGCTCCGCGTCACAAATCTGCGCCGCGCCGCATACTCAAAAGCGGACGCAGAGCGTCCAGAACT